>JBFJYX010000406.1:0-1647 GCA_041622415.1 Pontiella sp. | reverse complement strand
TTCCGTCTTATTGGAACCAAGACAAAGTTAGATAACGCAAATCAGCCCACTGCGATGCAGCGTCTGAACATAATAAGCGTTTTACTTAAAGAGGCGAACATTTCGCCTCTTTTTTTATTACTCCTATATATTACACACTTACTAATATTTAGTTATGCCATGGTTTGAAGACAGGGGGGATCACCTGATCCTGAATGTGCGGGCGGTGCCGCGGGCGTCGCGCGATGAAATTGCGGGGCCGATGGGCGATGCGCTGAAGGTGCGGATCCAGGCGCCGCCGGTGGACGGCAAGGCGAATGCCTACCTCATTAAGTTTCTTTCCAAACATTGGAAGATCCCGAAGAGCGCCGTCGAAATCCTTTCGGGTGAAACGGGGCGGAATAAACGGCTGCGGATTTCGGCGCCGACGGATGAAATCCGTAAAGAGTTGTTGTCATTCGGCAACGGGTAAGTATCAATACCGCACATGAAAGGTCCTATTTTAGTTTTATCCACCCTGCTGCTGCTGGCCGGCTGCGCCCCGCAGCAGGAATCCGCCAACGATCAACCGACCGTTTTTGTGAGTATTCGGCCGCAGGCCGGCATTCTGAAGGCGCTGGTGCGCGATGACGTAGAGGTCCGTACGCTGGTGGGCGAAGGGCAGTCGCCGCATGCCTATGAACCGACGGCGCGGCAGCTGGCGGCGCTGGGCGGGGCGGATGTGCTGTTTACCGTCGGCGTGCCGTTTGAACAGGCGCTGCTGAAAAAAATCCGGCCGCTCTATCCGGACCTGCCCATTGTGGCGGCCGATGCCCGGATCGTGAAGCGCGCGGTTGCGGACGGCCACGTTTGCACCGACCACGCGCACGACCACGGCGCCCCCGATCCTCATGTCTGGCTCAGCCCGGAACCGGCCCGCATCATCGCCGAAAATATGTTCGCCTATCTGCAGGATCAGGGCCTGGCGGATGCGCAGAAATACGAGGCCTATATCGCGTCGCTGGAGGAGCTTCAGCACGAACTCGAAACCCGCCTGGCGCCCTACAAGGCGCAGCGCTTTTATGTGTTCCATCCGTCGTTCGGCTATTTTGCCGATGCCTACGGCCTGGTGCAGGTGGCGATCGAGCTCGACGGTAAATCCCCCTCGCCCCGCCAGCTGGCCGACCTGATTGAAATGGCGCAGGTCGACGGCGTGAAAGTGATCTTTGTGCAGAAGCAGTTTCCCGTTGAGAGTGCGACCGCCGTGGCGAACGCCATCGGCGGCGAAGTGGTTCAGCTCGATCCGCTGGCCGAAGATGTGACGGCCAACCTGCGCCGGATTGCCGAGGCCATTGCGTCATCGTATGAATAGTTGAAACCGCGCAGCACACGAAAATTGCTCCGCCGACCGATTTCGTGTATTCAGTGTGTTTCGTGGTTATGTAAAATGATGAAGACTCCCATCCAGATCGAAAATGTGAACTTTTCCTACGGCCCGGTCGCCGTATTGGAAAACGCGAATGTATCCATCGGGGAAAAGGAATTCATTTCGGTGGTCGGCCCCAACGGCGGCGGCAAGACCACCCTGCTCAAACTGATGCTCGGCCTGCTGGAACCGCAGGCCGGATCGGTCTCTGTCTTTGGAAAAGTTCCGGCCCTTGGAAGAAAGTGGATCGGCTATCTGCCGCA
>JBFJYX010000405.1:0-1686 GCA_041622415.1 Pontiella sp. | reverse complement strand
TCAGGGGCGGAAGAAAATCATGCCGTCGGCTGCAGCAGGAACACCTTGTCGTTGCGGCGGACTTTTTCCGAAAGCGCAAAGGTGACCATGTCGTTCTTGCCGGCTTTGGTCGCCGGTTTGCCGTCCACGCGCAGGGCGTCAACGTGCGTCTGCACCGCGCCGGTGGTGGGGCCTTCAATCAGGATTTCACAATCCGGCAGCAGCTCGTGCTGCCACAGTTTAAATTCCACGACGCCGATTTTGCCGAAATAGTTGGTGACGGGGCCGATCTCGACGCGCTTATGCGTCGCCTGCGAATGACCGCTCGCGGCCCACTCGCCCATCTGTTCGCCGCAATAGTAGCCGCCGTCCCAGAATCCGCGGTTGAACACTTCGGCCAGCCCCGCTTCCAAAGGCTGGAAGTTTTCCGGATCGAACGTTCCGTCTTCGACGGCGTCGAGGCCGCGGCGATACGCCTTGGTGACGGTGCTGACATACTGCGCCGTGCGCGCGCGCCCTTCCAGTTTATAGACCGACACACCGGCGGCGGCCAGTTTATCGAGATGCGGCAGCGTGCAGAGATCTTTCGGCGACATAATGTATTGGTTCTGCACTTCCAGTTCGTCGCCCGTGTCGACATCAACCAGCCGGTAGGCCCGCCGGCAGTTCTGAAAACACGACCCGCGGTTTGCTGATTTATTGTAGCAGCCGAGACTCATGTAACACTTACCGGAAATCGCCACGCACAGCGCGCCGTGGGCAAACAGTTCGATCCGGACGAGTTCGCCGCCCGGACCTCTGATATCATCTTTCAGGATCGCATCGTGGATCCCTTCAATCTGCTCCAGCGTCAGCTCGCGCGCCAGTACCATCACATCCGCATAACGCGCAAAAAATTTCACCGCGCCGATATTCGAAATGTTCGCCTGCACCGAAATATGCACTTCCAGCCCGATCGAGTGCGCATACTCAATCGCCGAAATATCGGAGGCGATGATCGCCGAAAGGTCCGCCGCTTTCGCCGCGTCGCAGATTTCGCGCATCGTCTCGAGCTCGTCGTCATAAACGATCACATTCAGCGCCAGGTAGGACTTCACCCCGCACCAGCGGCAGATGCGCGCAATGCGTTTGAGATCCTCCAGCGAAAAGGGACTCGCCGCGCGCGATCGCATGTTGAGTTTATCCACCCCGAAATAGACCGAGTCCGCCCCCGCGCGGATCGCCGCCGCCAGCGAGGCATACGAACCCGCCGGCGCCATCAGTTCAAATTTGGAATGCGTTTTTTTCATGGGCGGCACACCATAAAAGCTGTCCCGGCGTAATTGCAACTTATCTATTGCTCCGGCAGTTAAATATTGTGACGGAACCGGTTTGTTTTTCACCGCGAAGGAACGTAGGAAAAAAACAGGGGGATAGGCATCGTTGTGTTCCCTGCATTCTTTCGCGGTTAATCCCGATATTCAGCCGCCGAATCTATAAATCGGGAAAAGCCGTGAGGTCGTACGGGATTTGATTTGTATTAATTGTACACTTCGGTATTTTTTGAAGCATCCCGCTTCATTAGCCGCAGGGGCGGCGGAAGGACTGGGTGCTGAACACTAACCGGAGAGGAAATATGAAAAATATTCCCATTGATAACGTCCGCAACTTCGCTCTAATGGGCCACACGGGTAGCGGGAAAACCTCACTGATCGACAGCATGCTCTT
>JBFJYX010000404.1:0-1967 GCA_041622415.1 Pontiella sp. | reverse complement strand
CCACCACGCAGTGATCGACCCGCTCGCCGGAAATAATGCAGCCGTCCGACAAAAGGCAGCGGCTCAGCGCACACTGGTTGATCTTGGACGGCGGCAGGTAGCGCATGCGGGTATAGATCACCTTGCTCATGTCGTAGAAAGAAAACTGCGGCAGTGCCTCGGTCAGCGCCAGGTTGGCCGCCCAGAAGGAACGGATCGTACCGATATCCTCCCAGTAATCCTCAAAGATATAGCTGTAAACCTTATACTTATCGATCGCCCCCGGAATAATGTGTTTGCCGAAATCGATCTCTTCGCAGTTACACAGCACCTCTTTCAGGACATCCATATTGAAAATATAGATCCCCATGCTGGCCAGGTAGGTGTCGTCGTCGCGCGGTGACTTGAGGTTATCCAGCATCACGGTATCCCCGGGCTTTTCCGCAAACTGGACAATACGCCCGTCCTTACCGGTCTGCATGATGCCCAGCGCCTGCGCCTCTTCCCGCGGCACCGGCTTGGTGCTGACGGTCAGGTCGGCCCCCTTGGCCAGATGCTCCTGCAGCATTTCGTCGAGATCCATGCGGTAAAGCTGGTCCCCCGACAGAATCACCACAATATCCGGCTGATCGTCATTAAAGTAGCGCATGGAACGCCGCACCGCATCCGCCGTGCCCTGGAACCACCCCGCCGAATCCGGGGTCTGCTCGGCCGCCAGAATACGCACGTGCCCGCCGCTGAACTGATCGAAGCGGTAGGTGTGGCCGATATGCTGATGCAGCGAAACGCTGTTAAACTGCGTCAGCAGAAAAATATTTCGAATCCCGCTGTTGATACAGTTGCTGATCGGAATATCGACCAGACGGTATTTTCCAGCGATTGGAACGGCCGGTTTGGCCCGCTCGGCGGTCAGTGGCTGCAGGCGGGAACCTGCCCCGCCCCCCAGAATAAGTCCTACTACCTTCATTTCACTCCCCTTCGGTTGTTATAGCCGAGGCATAATTTCAGGATAGGGAACGAGGTCAGCTTTGTGAAACAAAAGAAAACATAATTTTATCGCTTGCGTCGCCCAACCTTCTTCTGTAGAACATGCCCTCCTTTCACGGGAAAGACTTCGAGTCGGACGCGTTTCAGGAGACCATTTTTGGTCCGGTAGCTCAGTCGGTAGAGCATTTGACTTTTAATCAAAGGGTCCTGGGTTCGAGCCCCAGCCGGATCACCATTCAAAGGGCCTGCAGCAATGCAGGCCCTTCTTTTTTTCCCTATTCCGCCGCGTCGAGCTCGGGTTTGCAGAGTTCGTAAAAGTCACACATACCGCAACTTGCGGGATCGAGGGCGAGCTCCCACTCCTCTTTCGGAAGCGGCACATTGGCCTCGCGGTCGCAGTCGACCAGGTATTCGGTCATCTCGCCCACGGAATCGCTCATGAGCTGTTTGGTTTCCTCAAGCTCCGCTTCCGTGATCTGGAACGGCAGCACCTGGCCTTCGTTCAGGTATTCCACATAGAGAAAAATCTGATCCAGCTGCGCGCCGTACTTCACAATCGCCCACAGCGCATACAGCGAAAGCTGCAATTTATGCTGATCCGCTTTAATTTTTCCGGCCTTCCAGTCGTGAATATGCACTTCATCGCCGACGCGATAGGCATAGTCCGGGATGGAATAGATTTTCACGCCCTCATAAATAAAGTGCTCCACATCGCCGCCGGTTTCCGGTGTCGCAATCCGGAATTCCTGCTGCGGCTGGATATTTCCAATCCTTGGAAGCACCAACTCGATAAAATTCTGAATGCAGGTCCGGATCTGGGCCGCCACCTTGCGCTTGGCCTCTTTTTCCTCTTCGCCGGAGAGTTTGCCGTAGTAGTGATCCCGCAGGCAGCAGTACTGCTTCGGGCTGTGCCGCCAGTTGCCTTCCAGCGACTCGTTCCACTTTTTCGTCATGAACGGCCGGGCGACCGCGTTCCAGGCCTCGTCGGCCGTGACGGTTTT
>JBFJYX010000403.1:0-1971 GCA_041622415.1 Pontiella sp. | reverse complement strand
TGACACGGCGTATGCGGTTAAAGCGGAATTCGTCGGCCGCGTCGCCTATTTCCGGGGGCTGATCGAATGCAGCAACTTCTGCATCAAGGACTGCTATTACTGCGGGATCCGGCGGAGCAATCAAAACGTTGAGCGGTTCGAGATGGATGAGGAGGAAATCTTCAAGGAGGCGATGTGGGCGCACGAGGCGGAATACGGCTCCTGCGTCATTCAGTCGGGTGAGCGGCAGGACGAGGCGTATATTGCCATGATTGAGCGCGTCGTGCGACGTATTGCGGCGGCGAGCGGCGGCACCATGGGCATTACGCTTTCGCTCGGCGAACAGACCGAAGAGGTGTACCGGCGGTGGAAGGATGCCGGTGCGCATCGCTATCTGCTGCGCATTGAAACGACCAATCCGGAGCTCTATGCCAAAATCCATCCGGCGGATCATTCGATGAAGGTTCGCAAGGCGTGCCTGGAATCTTTGCGGCGGACCGGCTATCAGGTGGGTACGGGCGTGATGATGGGCCTGCCGGGGCAGACGATGGAGGACCTGGCGGATGACATCCTGTTCCTGAAGGCCATCGATATCGATATGGTCGGCATGGGGCCGTATATTCCGCATTCGGACACGCCGATGGGACAGGAGATTCCGGCCTATACGGATGCGGAAAAAAGCGCGGCGCTGCAGCTGGGGCTGAAGATGATTGCGGTTACGCGGATTGTGCTGCGGGATATCAATATTGCCGCGGCGACGGCGCTGCAGGCGTTGGAATATACCGGCCGCGAGCAGGGGCTGAAGTGCGGCGCGAATGTGATTATGCCGAACCTGACCGAAACCGAATTCCGCCCGAAATACCAGCTCTACGATAACAAGCCGTGCACGGATGAAAATTCAGCGATGTGCCGCGGCTGCCTGAGCGGGCGGATTAAAGGGATCGGCGAAACGATCGGTTTCAACGAGCGCGGCGATTCGCTGCATTACCGGAAGCGTGTGGGCGAATAGGTTTATTCCGCCTTTTCCCAGACAATCATGTTGGGATCGGGTTTGGCTTCCTTCTCTTCGGCCTGGGCGGGCTCGGCGTCCTCTTTGCGAATTGCTTCCCGCGGGGTCAGCACATAGCTGATGCCGTCGATGGTGATGCCGAGCAGGACCACAATCATGGCGTAGAGGTAAAGCGTGGACACCGAGCTGTTTTCGAGGAAGCGGAAGAGGCTGAACGGGGTGAGCGCCAGCACGAGTGCCATGCGGGTGAACGGAAATTTTCTGGCCAGACCCATCAGCAGCAGCATGATGGCCGCTCCTACACCGATAAGTGCAAAAACGGCAAAAAGACCGCTGATAAACTCGCTGACCATATTGTCGCTGATCGAAAACTGCATCGTGCTCTCCAAATAAAACAGGCTGAACCTAACACCGGAAAGCGGCCGAAATCCAGCCCTAATCCTTCCCCGGCGTTCCGCGCTTTCCATGGGTTGGAAGTTTGGGCATAGTCTTTCCAATTCTGGAGATTCTGCATGGTTACAACGGTTTTATTGATTCTGGTTTTGGTCGCATTGGTCGCGGTTCTGGGGCTTCAGCTGACGGGGGGAACCAAGGTGAATACCCGCCTCGACGAGTTTACCCGCCAGGCCGGGGCGCAGAATGACCAGGGCGAGGAGCGCATCCGGAAACTGGAGGAAATTTTCCGGGGATTGGAAAAAGAGCTGCGCACGGACGTGGAATCGGTCCGCGTGCGGGTGGAGGAATCGCTCGAGAAAAACAGCCGGCAGTTCGGGGAGCGGATGAAGGAGCTCATCGAAACCAACGAGCGGCGGCTGGGCGAAATTTCCGGAAAGGTCGAGGAGCGGCTGGATAAGGGGTTTGAGAAGACCACCACGGTTTTTGCCGATGTGCTCAAACGGCTGGCCCTGATCGACAAGGCGCAGGAAAATATTGCCCGGCTCTCGTCCAGTGTGGTTTCGCTGCAGGAGGTGCTGTCCGACAAG
>JBFJYX010000402.1:0-2068 GCA_041622415.1 Pontiella sp. | reverse complement strand
TCAACCACCCCGATGCCCATCTCTTCGGCATAGCGGAGATATTTGATATCGCGCGGCTGATGCCCAAACACGTCCATCACACAGGCATCCGCAGCAACCTGGTCTTTGGAAACAATCAGCAGGTGCGGCTCTTTCAGGGTATCGGCCGGTCCCTGCGGGCCGTGATCCAACATGCAGCGGGTGGCATCCACGATGGTCCACGTCGGCTTAAAGAAGGAGCAGAAATCGGCAATGCACTGATGCAGGTCGGTCCGGTGCCAGTGGCGCCGGTCTTTCACGATACCCATCCAGTTTTTCATGGCGCACGAAACCGTTGCACCGCCATGGTGTTTCGCCACAGGAATATTAACCACGGCATCGGCATCCAGGTATTCCCCGGCCACTTCCGCCTCCGTCAGCTTGCGCCCGCCGGGAATTTTCACGCTTCGAAAACTCTGCTGGCTTTGCTTGAGGTCGATCATGCTGCACTTGTGTTTTTTCGCGACCTTTTCGATCCCGCTCTTCTTAAAAGCAATTTTGGCCGCGGAGCACGGATGCTCGGGAATGGTAATCTTTTTTACGCCGCTGGCTTCGGCCTTCTCTAAAAAGACGTCCACCAAGTCCGGATGGGTATTGGCGCCGACTTCGGGGTCACGGCCCCAGGCCGCATTCACTTTGAGCGTGAGCGTTTTGACGTTGGTGCCGAACCCGCCGTTCGCCATTACAACCTCCATGGCCTTGGCCATCAGCCGACGGTTGTCGTTTCCATGCAGGATCCAGACATCGACTTTATCCGCCGGCACGGCGGATACTTTCGGAACGAGAGCAGCCGCTGCCGTACCGGCAGCCGTGGTTTTAACAAATGTTCGGCGCGAAGCGGTTTCCGCAGTTTTCATGATCGGCCTCCTGTTGGTCTTTAATAAGACGAAAGAGAAACCGAAAGCGCGACATAAAACCGCGCACCCTAAAACTTTAGATGAAATCCGCGCAGGGAGAACTTACAGGTCCAAAAAGTTCTGAAGCAGTTTTTTGCCTTCGATGGTCAGGATGGATTCAGGGTGGAACTGCACGCCGTGCACCGGATGTTCCTTGTGCCTGACCCCCATGATTTCGCCTTCCGCCGTCCATGCGGTAATCTCCAGGCAGTCCGGCAGCGTTTCGCGCTCAATGATCAGCGAGTGATACCGCGTGGCGTCGAACGGGCTGGGCAGTCCTTTAAACACACTCTGGTTATTGTGGATCATCGGCGAAGTTTTGCCGTGCATCAGGCGTTCCGCGCGGATCACCCGGCCGCCGTAGACATCGCCGATCGACTGATGACCCAGGCAGACGCCGAACAGCGGCAGGCGCGGGCCGAACTCGCGGATAATATCGCACGAGATGCCGGCTTCTTTCGGCGTGCACGGCCCCGGGCTGACCAGCACTTTTTCCGGTTTGAGCGCAACGGCTTCTTCCACCGTAATCTGATCATTGCGGAACACGCGCATTTCTGCCCCGAGCTCGCCCAGGTACTGCACGAGGTTATAGGTAAAGGAATCATAGTTATCGATCACGAGAATCATGGTTATTCTCCTCCCATTCGGGCGGCGTGGTAGTGCTTCGCGAGGGCCAGGGCTTTCATCATGCCCCGCGCTTTATTGCGTGTTTCTTCATATTCATTGATCGGCACGGAATCCGCGACGATGCCCGCGCCGGCCTGGACATAGGCTTTGTCCTTATCGAGAATCACCGTGCGGATCGTGATGGCGGCATCAAAGTTGCCGTTATAATCAAAATAACCCACCGCCCCGGCATAGGGCCCGCGTTTGCTCTTCTCAAGCTCCGCAATAATCTCCATGGCCCGGATC
This sequence comes from Pontiella sp., assembly GCA_041622415.1. Classification (GTDB taxonomy): domain Bacteria; phylum Verrucomicrobiota; class Kiritimatiellia; order Kiritimatiellales; family Pontiellaceae; genus Pontiella. The sequence goes on along the minus strand of JBFJYX010000402.1, from coordinate 242 downwards.
TTCGGGGCACCGCTCACCGTACCCGCCGGGAAACTGGCGCGCACCACATCGTAGATGTCGTGCTCGTCGGACAGCTCGCCGGTCACATCGGAGACGATATGCATAACATGGCTGTAGCGTTCGATCACCATCAGGTCCGGCACTTCGACCGAATTAAATTTACATACGCGGCCGACATCGTTGCGGCCCAGGTCGACCAGCATAATATGCTCGGCGATCTCTTTGGGATCAGCCAGCAGGTC
>JBFJYX010000401.1:0-2080 GCA_041622415.1 Pontiella sp. | reverse complement strand
GGTGATTGAGCCGTTTGAAAAAGAGAGCGTGATTGAATCCGTGTCCGCCGATTCGGCAAATGAAGTGACGGTGAAGCTGAAGGACGGGCGCACGCAGGTGATCAGCTTCCAGGGATTGGAAAACGGTACTGATATCAAAGCGGCGATTCAGGAGTTCCTGGGCGGCAAGTTGCTTCGGAAAGAAGCACACGAGTAGAAATCCTTAAACAATCGCATTCCAGGGAAAAGTTTAACCACCCGCTTCGCTGGAGTTCACGGAGACGCAGAGGGTTTGCCGCTCTGGGTTTCCATGTTCTCTGTGGTGAACATACGACGTTTTGAAATGATCCGGAGCATTTGGATATGAAGCTGAAAATCAGATTGAGTTTACTTGCCGCCCTTTTGCCTCTGGCCGGACCCGGCTTTGCCGCGGAGGTGCGCATTGATTCCATTGAGGCGCTGCGGGCGTATGCGGCAAAAAGCGGTAATACGGTTACTATGGCGCCCGGGACGTATCACCTCAGCAAGAGTGATCGGCCGGCGGAACCCGGGCCGGCGATTGATTTTACCGGGGACGGAAATACGTTCGACTTTACCGGGGTCACGCTGGAGGTCGACAACCGGTATTACAATGCCAATACCTACCGGAACCTGATGCGCATTGCCGGCAGCGGCAACCTTTTCAGGAACCTGGTTGTTCGGGATGTGGGCAGCCTGCATTCTGAGGGCGGGCTTTTGCTCGTATTCGGGGGCGTCTCCAATACGGTAGACGGATTTTCGTTCTTTCCGAAGGGATCGACCCCGTATGGCTACGGCAGCCTGTTCGGGAAGGGGGGCGGATCGCTCGTGAAGTTGAAAAAGAAAAGCTGCATTCGAATTGAGGGCGAACATTCGATCCTGCGCAACACCACGATTGTTGCGCGGAATTACGGCCATTGCGTTGCCATGCAGGGTTCAATCGATACGCTGATCGAAAACTGTACGATCGAAGGCGAAATGGTGCGGACGAACGATATTCTCAATGAGGAGGACGGGCTGGCCAAAGAGCTGAATTATATGACGCAGTGGGGCTATCGCATTCCGCCGGACCACGTCATTTCCTGCCAGGAAGCCGGCATTCGGTGTTACCCCTCGGGCAGAATTACCTATCTCGATAATGTTCGACGATCGACGCGCGATGTGGAGGTTCGAAACTGCACGGTCAAGCGCGTGCGCGAGGGCATCACCATCAGCGATGCGGCGGGGAATAAGCGGGTGTCGGGCTGCGTCGTGCTGGACTGCGAAACCGCCTACCAGATGAGCGAGGGCGTGATCGAGGACTGCGCCGCCAACTTTAAGCACGGTCCGGTTTTTGCGAACTATGCGAAATGGCACCGCAACGGTAAGGCGACGATTCGTGTGCTGCACGACGGACCCGTCGATGGAGCTCGTACCCTGGCGTTTATTACATCGACCGGCATCGACCTGACGCTCATCCCTGAGGGCGAAGAAATGTATGGAACCGACATCCCGATTGTTTTTGCCGGAAGCGATATGAGCGTGCGCCACGGCGAGTGGGGGATCGATACGGCGAGCCGCAACAAAGTGGTGAACCGGACGTCCCATCCCGTCATTCTGCGGGAGAAGGCGAGCGGAAATACCGTTGAATCCGTGGGACCCATCACGGACTATGGGCGCGGAAATGTCACCGCCGACCTTCAGGACTGAACCTGAACCCCGACGGTCGGCCCCCAACGAATGAGGATGAAGATTTCATGAAAAAACGATTTAAGATGTTGCCGGTTATGTTGCTGCTGGCCGTGCTGGTTGTTTCGGCCAGCCGGGCTTCGACCGTGGAAACGGTCAGCGTCCACAGCGAAACGATGGGGCGGGACATTCCGGTCAGCGTGATTCTGCCCGATGAATACGAGGAAGGATCGCAGCGATATCCGGTTTTGTATCTGCTGCACGGCGCGGGAGACACGCACCGCAAATGGATCGATAAGACCGATGTGGAAATACTGGCCGATACCTACGGCATCATCATGGTGTGTCCGGACGGCGGCCGAACCAGCTGGTATTTTGACAGTCCCGTCGATGCGTCCTATCAGTATGAAACCTT
>JBFJYX010000400.1:0-2278 GCA_041622415.1 Pontiella sp. | reverse complement strand
GCATTAATTTCAGGATCGGAAATGCGCTCTGACCCAGCTCGGTCAGGGCATATTCCACGCGAGGCGGCACTTCGGGATAGACCGTTTTGCTGACCAGTCCGTCGTTCTCGAGTTCGCGCAGCTGCTGCGAGAGCATTTTCTGGCTGACCCCGGGAACGACGCGCTCGAGTTCCGAATACCGTTTGGTACCGTCGTTGAGGTGCCAGAGCATCAGGCATTTCCACTTGCCGCTGAGCAGATCCATGGAGACTTCCACCGGACAATGGTATTTTTTTCCGTTCCACTCGATCATCGCACGCCTTCCTTCAAAAAAGTTTTTCCCGCTTTCGGAGCGATTGACGGCAATTCCGACCTTTCGGTGCGTACCGGACCAAAAAGTGCCCTCTTGCGCGCTTTTCATATTGGCCTATAACAGCGCTCAACCCAACGGGAGAGATCAATGAACACTTTAATGAAACATGCCGTAATTGGAAGCCTGCTTATCGCGGGAAGCGCCGCCGCCCAGGCGGCATCCGATCTGTCTTCAGCATCCCTCACAGAAAACAACGAAAGGACCAGTACCATGACCTACCCCAGAACATTTTCCCACATCGGCCTCTCCGTAACCGACCTGGAAAAGGCCGTCGACTTTTATACCAACGTACTCGGCTGGTACGTCATCATGCCGCCCACCGAAATCAAAGCCGACGACTCCGCCATCGGCATCATGTGCAACGACGTCTTCGGCGAGGGCTGGGGCAGCTTTAAAATCGCCCACCTGGCCACCGGCGATAAAATCGGCGTGGAGATCTTTGAATTCAAAAACGCCGAGCGGCGCGAGAATAATTTTGAATACTGGAAAACCGGCGTCTTCCACTTCTGCGTGCAGGATCCCGATGTCGAAGGCCTCGCCGCAAAAATCGTGGCCCACGGCGGCAAACAGCGCATGCCGGTCCGCGAATACTATCCTAACGAAAAACCCTACCGCATGGTCTACTGCGAGGATCCCTTCGGCAACCTGATCGAGATCTATTCGCACAGCTACGAACTGACCTACTCCGCCGGCGCCTACCAGGAATAACCCGACCGGACGCGCCTCCCATCAAGGAGGCGCGTTTCTTTCCGCTTCCGGGGAAACGTTAACAACGCCTTCCCCTTGTGGTGTAGCGTTCGTTTACCCGCCGCGAAGCAAGGGAAACGAAGGGTCCGAGTTTCAGGAAAGCGCCGCGGCCTTTACTTCGTCGAGCTTATCTTTCCACGCTTTGCAGGCCTGATACGCGGCCTCCGCCACGGCCGGAATTTCCTCGAAATCCGCCCACAGCCGGTCTTCCACCAGATCGTGCAGTTCGCTGGCTTTGTTGCCCGCGGTAAACTTCAGCTTCGCCGCTTCTTTTTCCAGCGCTTTAATCTCTTCCGTCGTCATTTTTCCATCCTTGCTATGCGCGGGTCCGCCGAGGCGGCGGCGTTACGTACCGCAGGCGGCCCGCCTGCCCCGGCGCCATCCATTTTATTCACACCGTTCGGCGGTTCGCTGACAGGCTTCCATGCCGGCGGCCGGCTTAAGAATTCCCAGCATCGCCTGCACCGCATCGTCAAAACCGCACGCACGCTGCCCGGCCAGGTCGATCAGCGGGCGGCGGATCAGGATCGGTTCGCGCAGCATAATTTCCAGCGCACCCTCCGCGGAAAAAGAAGCCGGATCCACAACGCCCCGCTTCACCGCCGGCGCCTTCCAATTAAACCAGTCCGCCACCGGACGGTCGCCGAAATAGGTGCGCAGCTCATCCTGATCCCAGTCCGTATCCAATATCGAAAGCACCTCTAAGGTGTACCCCGCCGATTCCAGCATCGATTTCTGCCGCGCATTCCCCTTGCAGCCCGTCTTTTCATAAAAAATAACCTTCTTCACCCGCACACTCCTGAAAACAATATTGTGTTTGTTTATGTCCACATAACATATCCGGACTGTTCACTACATATATTTACAATATTGTGCGCACGTCAAGCGACGAAATGGCCCCCTTTGCCGCCCGGCTCTATAAAACGAAAGTGTACGCAATTTAAGGATTTCAGCGCCATTGAGCCCCCGCAGTCAGCCGGAAAACCGATGGACCTTCACCGTTCACAAGACTCATCCGATGGTTTTACCCACTGAACCTCTGGGTCCCCGTGGGGTCCAGCGAAGCGGGTGGTGAATTTAATGACGCACCCGATCGTCGAGTGGATTGAACCACAGAGAACTCAGAGGCACAGAGCCGCAAAACCTCTGGGTCTCCGTGCGCTCCAGCGAAGCGGGTGG
>JBFJYX010000399.1:0-2357 GCA_041622415.1 Pontiella sp. | reverse complement strand
GGACCGGCTCGCCGAGCCGGCCGCATCCCGCAGAGCAGCCACGCAGAGCATTAGGGATGAAGAAGTGCAAAGCTGATGGACTTCGATACATTGTAGCTGCGATCCGTGATCGCGGATTGGTCGGAATGGCTCTTGACGGGGAAGCGAGATCGAGGATCTCACCTACACCAATAGCCGATGAGTTTTCCAGCCATTGGAAAGGTAGGGCTGGCTCTCCGAGCCGGCCGCATCCCGCATGGCAATCAGGCTGAGCATTGTGGCCGCATAAAATGCGCGGCCCTTTTGCTTAAAGCCATGCAGGTCCCAATGTTTGGAACTCCGTGTGCTCCGTGCCCTCTGTGGTAGATCAAAAAGGTCAGTCCCGCGTTTAGTCATCCAGAAAGCGGTGCTCGAATGTTTCAGCATCAGCGCCTGCAGCATTAGGATATCGCGGGGCGAGCCGGTATGATCCATCAGCTCCTGTACCATCACAACGGTCCGGTTACCGATAACGGCTCCGGCAATACGGTTTCAAATACGCAGGCTCCTTCTAAGTAATGCCGACGCCGGTCTCGGGTTGGCTGAAACGTAAAAGTGCAAAAAAGGTTCCCGTATGTGCATTCACGGGTAACGTCTTACAGCGTATCTTAACTCGAAATAGTACAAATTTTCCGGAGATACGCTATGCATCGCTTATTCACAAAAGTCCTTTTATTGCTGCTGCCTATTTGGGGCAGTCATGCCGCCGTTGGTTCTGTAGAGATTGTTAAACAGGCCCCTCCCGCATCGAATTCCGATTGGCCGGTACTGACGTCGTATGATCAGGATCATATTGCCCGAATTGCGATGCCGATCGGCGGGATTGGTACGGGTACGGTTTCGCTGGGTGGTCGCGGAGATCTTCGCGACTGGGAGATCATGAACACGGCCGCAAAAGGATTTATTCCAACCAACGAGCGTCGGGGATATATAGGTCCGTTTTTTGCCTTGTTTACCCGGACAGAAGACGGCAAACGTGCGACCCGTGTGCTGGAAGGTCCGTTGGATGTATCTCTTTACGAAGGCCCCTTTGGCGGTACGACGCCGAATCATGGTTTTCCGCGCTTCGATTCCAGTTCCTTTAAGGCGGCATACCCGTTCGGCCAGGTTCTGCTGTCGGATGAAGACGTCCCGCTGGATGTGCGGCTGAAAGCCTTTAACCCCATGATTCCCGGCGATGCGGATGCCAGCGGCATTCCGATTGCCGTGCTGACCTATGAACTGACCAATCCGACGGACCAGGCCGTGTTTGCTTCGGTTTCCGGGAATATGCCGAATTATATCGGCATGGACGGTACGCAGCAGGATCGGAAGGTGCGGGATTTGTGGTCCGCATTTGGAGCAGAAGATAATAAAAATACCTTCCGTAAAGAGCAACACGCTCAGGGCATTTTCATGACGACCGAAGGCAAGGAGCCGGGTGAGTCCACGTGGGGTACGATGGCTCTGACCACCTCCAGTGATGAAACCATCACCTACCGCACGGCCTGGAGTGAAGATGAGTGGGGCAACGCGCGGCTGGACTATTGGGATGATTTCAGTGCCGACGGGAAATTGGAGAACCGGGATACGCTCGATGAGGATCGGCCGATGGCTTCGCTCGCGGTCGAGGTTTCCGTTCCGCCGAACAGCAGCCGTGAGGTGACCTTCTATCTGACCTGGCATTTTCCGAACCGCAAGAGTTGGACGCCGGCCGGGGAAGACGGCGTGGTCGATATGCTGACCAATTATTATACAACGGCCTATTCCGATGCCTGGGCCGTAGCGGAAAAGACGATTCCTGAACTGCCGGCGCTCGAAGCGAAGACCAAACAGTTTGTCACCTCCTTCATTGAGAGTCCGCTGCCGGATGTCGTCAAGGAAGCGGCCTTGAACAATACCAGCACACTGCGCTCGCAGACGTGTTTTCGTACGGCGGACGGAAAGTTTTATGGCTGGGAGGGAGTTACCCCCTTCGGTGGAGTCTGTCGCGGCTCCTGCACTCATGTCTGGAATTATGAGCAGGCCACGCCGTTCCTCTTCGGAGGACTTTCCCGCACGATGCGGGAGGTTGAATTTGCTCATGCAACCGATGAAAACGGCGTCATGAGTTTTCGTGTGGAGCTGCCGTTGGAACGGGCGACTGATTTTGCACGGCCTGCGGCGGACGGGCAAATGGGCAGCATCATGCGGATGTATCGCGACTGGCAGCTCAGCGGTGACGATGCCCTGCTGAAAAAACTCTGGCCGAAGGTGAAAAAGGCTATGGAGTTCTGTTGGATTGAAGGCGGCTGGGATGCGGATCAGGACGGCGTCATGGATGGCTGTCAGCACAACACGATGGACGTTCAGTATTTCGG
>JBFJYX010000398.1:0-2361 GCA_041622415.1 Pontiella sp. | reverse complement strand
GGGCGGTGTGAATGCGCTCTTCAAAATCGTGGGTGGTGACCACTTCCGGAAAAAAGTTTTTGGATGTCTCCAGATTGTGGTTGAAGCGGTTGACGCCGGCCTCTTTGAGCTGTTCGGCTTTTTCTTCGGTCAGGAGTCCGAGAGAGGAACAGATTTCGAGGTGCGGGTATTTCTGTTTGATCCGCCGGGTGGCCTCGCAGACGACTTCGAGTTCTTTCGGGCTCGGGGCGCGGGAGCTCGCAACCATGCAGTAGCGCTTGGCGTTGCGGTCGACTGCCGCCTGGGCGCCGTCGACGATGGTTTCGACGGTCTGCATGCTGTAGCGCTCGACGTCGTTTTTATATTTCGAGGACTGGGAGCAGAAGGTGCAGTCTTCCGGGCACTTGCCGCTTTTGACGTTCTGCAGCAGGTGAATCGATACGGATTTGCCGAAGTATTTCTGGCGGATTTTAAATGCGGCCTGCGCGATCTCCAGCAGTTCGTCGTTGGATGATTCCAGCACGGCCAGTGCTTCTTCTTTTGTAATTTTTCCGCCGCCGAGCACGCGGTCGCCAATAGCTTTCCAGTCCATGTTCTATCTCCGTTTGGAGGGGGCATCGGCCTCGATGCCGGTGGACGACGCGGTCGCCGTCCCTCCATTAATTTCAAAGGGATGCGCATACTAGGGTGGAGGTTCCGGAGGGTCAATCTGTAATATGTGATCAATATAGTCAGTATTAGAAATTGACTCTGAAAGGCTGAAGAGTAGATTTCGTCTCAATAAATCGCTAGGGGTGCCCGGTTTTTAAAGAGGAGGCGGGCTGAGAATAACCCTTGGAACCTGTACGGATAATGCCGGCGTAGGGAAGCGAGACTTTTCTCCTCCGTCGCTCCTGATCAGGTTCCAATGTTTGGAAGATAACTGCGTATTTTGTACTTCGTATTGCGTGTCGATGGGCTCAATACGGAATGCGCAATACGGATTACGGAGTAAAAAAAGCCATGATTCAGGAAAAGCACACATACGACGATTACGGAACCGATTATCCGAATTCCCGCAAGGTATACATCACCGGCAGCCGCCCGGACATCAAGGTTCCGATGCGCGAAATCAAACTGACCGACACCAAAAAGGCCGACGGTTCCGTGGAAGAGAATGCGCCGATCATGGTTTACGATACCAGCGGTCCGATGACCGACCCGAACTACACCCTCGATCTCGAAAAAGGGCTGCCGAAACTGCGTGAAGCGTGGATTGAAGAGCGCGCGGATACCGTCAAGGTTGAGGCCCGCGGTTTTCAGCCGGGCGACGACGGGCAGGGCGGCGACAGCAACCGCATGCCGTTCCAATCATCGGAAAAAATGGTGCGCATGGCCAAAGAGGGTGCCAATGTTTCGCAGATGCACTATGCAAGACAGGGCATCATCACTCCGGAAATGGAATACATTGCCATTCGCGAAAACCTCGGCCGGCAGGCGGCGTTTAAATCGGTCTATATGAAATCCGAACATGAGACCGGCCTGCTGACCCAGGCGCAGACCGCCGGCATGCGCTCGGCGAATCACCAGCACCCGGGGCAGTCGTTCGGCGCCAACATTCCTGATTTTATCACGCCCGAATTTGTGCGCAAAGAGGTGGCGGAAGGCCGCGCGATTATCCCGGCGAATATCAACCACCCGGAAGCGGAGCCGATGATTATCGGCCGCAATTTCCTCGTGAAGATCAATGCGAATATCGGGAACTCGGCGGTGACCTCGAGCATCGGTGAAGAGGTGGAAAAAGTGCAGTGGTCGACGCTCTGGGGCGCGGACACGATTATGGACCTTTCGACCGGCGAAAATATTCACGACACCCGCGAGTGGAACCTGCGCAACTGCCCGGTGCCGGTCGGTACGGTTCCGATCTACCAGGCGCTGCAGAAAGTGGGCGAGCGCCCGGAAGACCTGACCTGGGAGCTGTTCCGCGATACGCTGATCGAGCAGGCGCAGCAGGGCGTTGACTACTTTACGATCCACGCCGGTGTGCGCCTGCGTTATGTGCCGATGACCGCGCAGCGCGTCTGCTGTATTGTGAGCCGCGGCGGATCGATTATGGCGAAGTGGTGCGTTTCGCATCATAAGGAAAGTTTCCTCTACGAGCACTTCCGCGAAATCTGTGAAATCTGCAAGCAGTACGACGTCTCCCTTTCGCTGGGCGACGGGATGCGTCCGGGGGCCATTGCCGATGCCAACGACGAGGCGCAGCTGGGCGAACTCGAAACGCTCGGCGAGCTGACGAAGATTGCCTGGGAATATGATGTTCAGGTGATGATCGAAGGGCCGGGCCACGTGCCGCTGCACGGGGTGAAGGAAAACATGGAGTGGGAACTGGATGTGTGTCAT
>JBFJYX010000397.1:0-2422 GCA_041622415.1 Pontiella sp. | reverse complement strand
ACGCCGCCGATAGCGGAGGCCTTTTCGGCATCGGCAATCACCAGCATATCTTCGGTCAGCTCACGCTCCTGGTCGTCGAGCGTGGTCATCTTTTCGCCGGTCTTCGCCGGGCGGACGATAATCTGTTTGCCGGCAACGGTCGCCGCATCGAACGCATGCAGCGGATGGCCGGTCTCAAGCATCACATAGTTGGTGATGTCCACGACGTTGCTGATCGGCCGGATGCCCGCGGCTTCGAGGCGCTCCTGCATCCAGGCCGGGGACGGGCCGATTTTGGCATCCTTCAGAATGCGCGCGGTGTAACGCGGGCATTTAGCTTCGTCGTCAATGCGCACGGAAATCTCTTCGGTCACATCGTTTTCGGTTTCGGAAATTTCAAAGGCGGGCAGTTTCAGTTCAGTACCGTAGAGCGCCGCCATTTCGCGTGCCACGCCGATCATGGAGATCCAGTCCGGGCGGTTCGGGGTCACTTCCAGTTCGATCACCGTTTCCGGTGCGCCCCAGACTTCAACAAACGGGGTGCCCGGCTCGAGCTCTGCATCCAGCACCAGCAGGCCCGAATGATCCTCGCCCAGCTCAAGCTCGTCTTTCGCGCAGAGCATGCCCATGGAAACAACCCCGCGGATCTTCGCCTTCTTCAGCGTGAAACCGCCCGGCAGGGTGGTGCCGACCGGGGCAAAAGGATATTTGCCGCCGACTTCCACGTTCGGTGCTCCGCAGACCACCTGCATCTGTTCGTCAGCCCCGTATTCCACCGTGCAGAGGCGCAGCTTGTCGGCATCCGGATGCGGCTCAACCGCCACCACCTGGCCGACCACCACGCCCTCAAAATCAGAGCCGATCGTTTCAATGGCTTCCACCTCCAGACCCGCAAACGTGAGCTTGTCCGACAAACCCTCAATCGTGTCCTCGAAATCTACATATTCTTTCAGCCAGCTGACCGGTACTTTCATAAATCTGCTCCAAATGGAAAAAATGAGCGTTGTTTATACCGTTCGCCATGAAACGGCTCAAGCCATTCGTAATTCGTAAATCGCCCCGCCGCCGCCGATCCCGTTTCACAAACCCGTATCCAGTTTGAACGCTTTGCACATCGGAAGGTTCCAAAGATTGGAACCCTGGAGAAAACAGGAACCGGTTGTTATGCAGCACATTGCTTTGCACCGCCCTCGCCGCATCGGCGCAGGAGCGTATTTTCGAGAGCCCGGCGCGGCAGGTCAGCCTGATTGAACTCTACACCTCCGAAGGCTGCAACAGCTGTCCGCCGGCAGAGGAAAAACTGAACACCTATGCCGACCGCAAAGGCCTCTGGAGCGAATTTGTTCCCGTAGCCTTTCATGTCGACTACTGGAACTATATCGGCTGGGACGACCGGTTCTCCAAACCTGAATTCAGCACCCGGCAGCGGCAGTATTCCAAACATTGGAAAGCCCGCACCATCTACACCCCCTGCTTCGTCATCAACGGCACCGCCACGCGCCATCCCGTTCCAAAGGCCGGAAAACAAAAACCGGGCACACTGCGGGCCGTACTGAACGGAAACCGGCTCGCCGTCACCTTCAACCCCGAACAAAACCATACCGCCCTAACGGCCTGGGCCGCGCCGCTCAGCGGCAAAGTGACCACCGCCGTGAAAGCTGGCGAAAACCGGGGACGCACCCTCGAGCACTGCTTCGTCGCCCTCGATCTGGACCAGATTCCCATGACCGAGGCCCGCGGTGTCTGGACCGCCGAAATCAAACTCAACACCGCGCTTCCCGCCTCCGCCCTCGCCATCTGGATCTCCGACGGCCGGAACCTCCGGCCCATCCAGGCCGCCGGCGGATGGCTGGAATAAAAAAAACCGCCCTCGGTGGAGAGCGGTTTTCCAAACTCTGGAAGAGTCGGACTATCGGGCGTAGTACTCGACGACCAGCGAGATTTCGCAGGTCACCGGAACTTCTTCCATCGCCGGAAGACGGTTCATTTCAGCCGTCAGTTCCTTGTCGTTGGCCGTAATGTATTCCGGCGTCTTGGCAACCTGCTGGGCCAGAACGAAGGCGTCCAGATCTTTGGACTTGTCACGAACCGTGATCTTATCGCCGAGGCGCAGGCTGTAGGACGGAATGTTCACTTTCTTTCCGTTTACACGGAAGTGAGCGTGGGAAACCATCTGGCGGGCCTGGTAGATCGAACGGGCCATACCGGCACGCAGGATCACCGCGTCCAGGCGGCATTCGAGCATCTGCAGCATCACTTCACCGGTGTTGCCCTGTTTGCGGGAGGCTTTGTCGTAGTACGAACGCAGCTGCTTTTCGCTCAGGTTGTACTGGTAACGCAGACGCTGTTTTTCCGTCAGCTGGCGGCCGTAGTCGGACTGTTTGCCGCGACGACGGTTCGGGCCGTGCTGTCCCGGAGGATTCGGGCGGCGTTCCAGGAACTT
>JBFJYX010000396.1:0-2434 GCA_041622415.1 Pontiella sp. | reverse complement strand
GATCGATGCCGGTGGTTGAACGCACCGCGGAAGCCCTCAAAGAAGTCGGCCTTAACGCCGAAGTCATTGATCTGCGCACCATTTTCCCGTGGGACGAAGAGACCGTCCTGAACTCCGCCCGGAAGACCGGCAAACTCGTAATCGTTCACGAAGACAACCAGACCGCCGGCATGGGCGGCGAAATTGCCGCAGCCATTGCCGAAAAGGCCGGTGCCGACGTGCAGGTGGCCCGCGTTACGCGGCCCGACACCTATATTCCGTACGATTATTCCTGCCAGATCGAAGTGCTGCCCTCCTTTAAACGTACGCTGGAAAAATGCTGCGACATGCTGGACATCGATATTCACTGGGACAAACCCGTGGAAGAAGAGGCCGGCATCGTTACGGTCAAAGCCATCGGCTCCAGCCCGTCGGACGAAACCATCACCGTCGCCGACCTGCTCATTGCCGAAGGCGAAGATATTCAGGAGGGCGACCTGATCGCCTCGGTCGAGGCCGACAAAGCGTCTATGGATATTTCCGCTCCGGTCTCCGGCACCGTGTCCGAAATCCTCGTGAGCGAAGGCGATACGCTGACCGTCGGCACGCCGATGGTCCGGATTGCATCCGACGAAGCGGCACAGCTCAAACCGATCACCAAAGAAGATCCGGGCACCCCCGTGATGGAACGCCGCCGCTCGGCGGAAGCCGCCGGAGTTCCAACCATTGGAAAAGCGCGCGAAGCCAAACCGATTTATATTTCCACCATCACCACCGTGCTCGGCTCGCGGCACATCACCAACGAAGAGCTGCTGCAGGATCGCCACGAATGGGATTCCGACGCCATCCGCAAACGCACCGGCATTGAAGAGCGGTACTGGATCGACGGCGATGAAGATGTACTCAGCCTCGCTGTGGACGCCACCCGCCAGCTGCTCGAGAAAGAAAACCTGACGATTTCAGATATCGGCGCCATCATCTGCTCCACCGGCACCCCGAAAACCATGACGCCGTCCCTCGCCTGCCAGGTGCTGCACGAACTCAGCCCGGCCAAGGGCGAAGTGCTGATGCAGGCGCACGACGTGAACGCCGCGTGCTCGGGCTACATGTATGCCCTGCAGTCCGCGTTCGATTTCCTCACCAATGCGCCGGACAAAAAGGTGGTGGTCATCACCGCCGAAACGCTGTCGCCGATGGTGAACATGGATGATCAGAAAACGATGGCCCTTTTCGGAGATGCGGCGACCGCCTCGCTGGTGAGCTGCGAGCAGCGCCCCGGCAATATTGAAGTGAAGCTCAACCGCCCGTTCCTCTCCGCCACCGGCGTGGACGAAAAGGTCCTCTATGTCCCGAACATGGGCAGCGGCGAAGTGATCGAAATGGAAGGCCTGACCGTCTTCAAGCTGGCCGTGCGCAAAATGATCGACGTGCTCGACAGTGCCTGCCGGGAGCGCGGAATCGCCCTCGAGGCACTCGATAAAATTGTGCCGCACCAGGCCAACGAGCGCATCATCGAGGCCATCCGGAAAACGATCAAATTCCCGCCGGAAAAGATGTTCAACCACATCCGCAAATACGGCAACACATCGTCGAACACGATTCCGATTGCACTCTGCGAACTGATTCCAACCCTTGGAAAAGATGCAAAGGTCGGCCTGACCGCCTTCGGCGGCGGCTTCACCTTCGGCGCCGCAGTCGTGGAAAAGGTTTAATTGCTGGCCCGCCCGCACGGCAGGTCGGCCGTTATTGCACGGCCGCGGGCGGGTATGGTTTTTCCTGCCGGTAGAGCTCCAGGCGGGACGTAGCGCTTTCGCGCAGCCTCCGATACTTATCGCCGCTGTAGTGCTCAATAAACCGACGCTGCAGCTCAATCGCCTTCTCAAATTTTCCGGCGCGGGCGTAGGCCGCCGCGGCGTCATCGAAGTAGACCGGAGTTACCGATTCTTTCGCCATCAGCTTGTCGGCGTAGTACAGGGATTTCTCCGCATCATTTTTTTCGGGCACCGCATTGGAGCCGTAGTGCTCAATAAGGATCGTCAGCCCCAGTTGACTGTTGCGCTCTTCCGCCGCAATGCGGGCCCATTTCAGGCCGAGTTCTTCATTCGGCGTGCAGTTAATGCCCCGATAGTGGAGTGCCGCCAGATAGCCGGCAGAATATTTGCAGCCGAGCGCGTGGGCCCGTTCATAACCGGCGGCGGCTTCCTCGGCCCGCTTTAGCCTGCTTAAACATTTGGCCCGGGTTTTGTGGTTAAACATATTGGCCGGCTCCAGCTCAATCGCCCGGTCAAATGCTTCCACCGCTTCTTCAAAACGCTTGGAATCATACAGCGCCCATGCCCACTGCCTCGTATAATCAGGATCCTTCGGATCCAGCTCGACGGCCGTGGCAAATGCCGCACAGGCTTCATCCAGCCGCTTCAATTCCTTCAGCGTGTTGGCCATGCCCGGATAGGTC
>JBFJYX010000395.1:0-2470 GCA_041622415.1 Pontiella sp. | reverse complement strand
TGATTATTGATCTCGACGCAGAGCTCCGTATCGTCCCAAAGCGTCCCGTTCCAGTCCCAGATGATGTGCTTGAATTTCATGGATACTTGTTTAGCCGCTAAAGCGCGCAAAGGACACAAAGAACCGTTCACTTTTTCTTTTGCGATCCCTGCGCTCTTTCGCGACAATTCCTATCGGTGAGCAGTGGCGATTTTCAGTGCCAGCCCGACAAACACCACCCCGGCGATCCTGTTGAGCACCGACTGCGCGCGCGGCGACCGGCTCAGCCATTGTCCGAGCGTTCCAGCCAGCAGCGAAACCGCAAAAAAGACCACCGACCCCGAAAGAATAAACAGGCCGCCGAGTGCCAGAAACTGGAGAATCATCGACCCGCGCGACGGATCGGCAAACTGCGGCAGGAACGCCAGAAAGAAAATCAGCACCTTCGGGTTGGTGACATTCATGATGATGCCGCGCACATAGAGCTGCCTAAGCTTAACCCGTCCATCGCCGTCACTGTCAATCGGCTGCCCCTTTGCGCGGAAGGCATTCCACGCCAGGAAAAACAGATAACCCGCCCCGATATATTTCAGCGCTGCAAACGCGGCTTCCGAAGTCTGGAAAACGGCCGCAACGCCAAACGCAACCGCACAGGTATGCACCAACACGCCCGTCAGCAGTCCCAGCGTGGTAACGATGCCCGCCGCTTTGCCATGCACGGCCGACTGCGTCAGCACAAAAATATTATCCGGCCCCGGCGCGATCGCCAGCAGCAGCGATGCACTGCAAAACGTTATGATGGTCGATAGGTCCAACATCAAATCAGGATCTCCAATCTGCGTGACGATTGAGTCGTGAGTCGTGATTTAAAAAACAGTCACGGCTCAGTCGTCACTCATCACGCCTCTGCTTCGAGGCGGATAAAGTTCATTTGCTGCGAGCGGTCAATCTTCGGCGGCGGCACGGTGTCTTTACCGGCTTCGATGCACTTCATCAGCCACGCCATATTTTCAGCCAGATTATCCATCGTCTGCATGCCTTCCACATCGTGTTCCGCTTCGCCTTTGGCGGCGCCGTAGCCGATGTTCCAATAGCTGGACGTTGCGATCGGCATCTGCAGAATCGAAAACAGGTGGTTCATCGTATCGAGCGTATGCTGCGCGCCGGCGCGGCGCACGGCGGTGACCGCGGCCCCGACCTTATTGGCCAGCGCCTGGTCATTGGCAATCGCCACATACCCCAGCCGGTCGATCAGCGCCTTCATTTCCATGGTGACATCCGAAAAATAGGTCGGCGAGCCCAGCAGGATGCCGTCGGCCTCGAAGATCTTTTCCATCCATTCGTTCATCGGATCGTTATAGATGATGCACCGTTTGTTTTTGGTTTTAAAACAGGCGCCGCACGCCGTGCAGCCCGACAGCAGCTCGCCGCCGATTTTAATGATTTCGGTTTCAATGCCGTGCGTATTCAGCCGGTCGCAGACCCGCTTCAATAAGGCCTCTGTATTGCCGCCCTTCCGCGGACTTCCATCAATCGCTACTACTTTCATAAACGTCCCCTGTTGATCAGCTGTCCGTATTTTCCGGAATACCGAGTTTTGTAATACCCCATTCGTGCATTGATTTCAGGATCGGAAAAGCGCTTTTCCCCAGTTCGGTCAGCGCATACTCCACACGCGGCGGCACTTCGGGATAGACCGTTTTGCTGACCAGTCCGTCGTTCTCCAGTTCGCGCAGCTGCTGCGAAAGCATTTTCTGGCTGACGCCGGGGACGATCCGCTCCAGTTCCGAATACCGTTTCGTGCCGTCGTTGAGATGCCAGAGCATCAGGCATTTCCACTTGCCGCTGAGCATATCCATGGAGACTTCCACCGGACAGTGGTATTTTTTCCCTTTCCACTCGATCATCGCACTCGCTCCTTCAAAAAAGTTTTTCCCGCCTCCGGGCCGAATGGCGGCAATTCAGACCTTTCGGTGCGTACCCTACCGAAAAGTGCCCTCTTGCGCAGTTTTCTTAAAGGCCTATAACAGCACCCAACCCAACGACCATGGAGCAATCAATGAATACCATAATGAAACAAGCCGTGATTGGAAGCCTGCTTATTGCGGGAAGCCACGCCGCCCCGGCGGCCTCCGGCCCAAGCCCCGCACCGACTGAAACCCACAACGAAAGGACCCTCACCATGACCTACCCCAGAACATTTTCCCATATCGGCATTTCCGTCACCGACCTGGAACAGGCCGTCGAGTTTTACACGGCCGTGCTCGGCTGGTATGTCATCATGCCGCCCACCGAAATCAAAGCCGACGACTCCGCCATCGGCATTATGTGCAACGACGTGTTCGGCGAAGGCTGGGGCAGCTTTAAAATCGCCCACCTCGCCACCGGCGATAAAATCGGCGTGGAGATCTTTGAATTCAAAAACGCCGAGCGGCGCGAGAATAATTTTGAATACTGGAAAACCGGCGTCTTCCACTTCTGCGTGCAGGAT
>JBFJYX010000394.1:0-2484 GCA_041622415.1 Pontiella sp. | reverse complement strand
GTAAACGGCGCCGCAGGCCGGTTCATTTTGATGGCATACAGTTTCCGGCCGTTGGTGGTGAACGCGAGGTGTTCGTTTTTCTGGTCGCTCACTTTCCAATACCTGGAACCGTAGATCGCCTCGCCGTTGATGCGCAGCCAGTCGCCCATGGCCTGCAGGCGCTCCACCTGCGGCTCCGGAATCGTGCCGTCGGCGCGGGGGCCGATATTGATCAGGAAGTTGCCGTTGCGGCTGATGACTTCGATCATTTCGTGCAGCACGCCCTCGATGGTTTTGTAGGTATCGCCCTCCAGATAACCAAAAGAGGTGCCGAAGGTGGTGCAGCTCTGCCACTTGGGGCCGATCACCTTGAGTTTCAGGTTATCTTTTTCCAGGCAGCCGACGCCGTCGGGCCAGTTGCGGTTGGCCCCCTTGTTGTTTACATAAACGTCCGCCCCGCGTGCGGCGCCGTCGTTCATGAAATCCGTGATCATGCCGCGCACCTGATCGTCAAAATACTGAACCTCGGGTTTGGCCTTGCCTTTGCGCACGTTATTGCCGTCGCGGGTATAAATCGGGAAATCATCCATCCAGAGCATATCGGGCCGGTATTTTTCCTGAATCTCTTTCCAGCGCGCGACATAGCTGTCGACAAATTCCTTTGTGGTGCCGAACGGCCCGTAAAGGGATGCCGCTTCCGGCATGCGCCGAATCTCCTCGGCGATGTGGTCCTGCGGTTCGGCGTTCACCACATACTGTTTTTTGGTAAAGAAACTCTGATGGCGCTCCCGGTGATAAGAGGGCGCATATTTGAGCCCCTGCTTTTTCAGCGCCTGGCCGAGATCGCCGACGAGGTCGCGCTTCGGTCCCATATCCGCCGCATTCCACGGTGTCAGGTCCGAATCCCAGTTGGCCCAGCCGTCATGATGCTCCGCCGTCATCACCACATAATGCGCGCCGACGTCTTTAAACAGTTTGGCCCAGGCATCCGGATCCCAGTTTTCGGCTTTGAATTCCGGAATCATATCCTTGTAGCCGAATTCCGGCGGCGTTGCGCCCCAGCGCTTTTCCACATATGGATAATAATGGGCCGGATCTTTATAGATCATCTTGGGGACATGTTCCGCATAGCCTCGGCCGCCCTTGCGATAGCCGATCACGCTGTAGGGCCCCCAGTGAATAAAAATACCGATCTTGCCGTCGTCAAACCAGGCCGGTACCGGCATCTGCTGCAGCGACTCCCAGCTTCCGTCATAAGGCGCGGCCTGTTCAGCCGCGTGAACGGATGATGAAACGACAATCAGACAGAGGGCGGAAATCCCCCAACGCATATGGCTCAAATTCATACTGTTCCCTTCCTTTCAGGTTTTCGGCAAAGACACGGTATGCAGTAGTCGTTTTGGACACCGCAGCAGGCGAAAAGGATTATTCCTCCACCTCGACGCGAATAAATTTATTCGTTCCGTCGAGCGGCACAAAAGCCGCCATGGTTTCAACATCATCCGTCGAGCCGATCGAAACTTCCGTCAGGCCGTCGCCGTTCAGGCGCCAGACGGTGGACGTCACGGAGGTCGCCCACCCCGCCCGGACGGTCAGGCCGCTGCCGATGCGGCGGTCGTAGGTTACGAAGAAGTTCGGATCATTGATGGAAATATGCATCGGCGGCAGATCCGCGGTCAGCGGATCGAGCACGAGGGCCCATTCCTGCAGGTTGCTGAAGCGGTCGCCGTCCGGGTTTCCGGATTCCGAGGTATCGGTTCCGCCCGGTGCGCCTGCAAAGGTCGTCAGCGCCCACAGCTCGTACGGGGTGAACACGTGGTCCTGCACGAATAGGTTGTCAATGGCCACATCGGAAACATGCCAATACCCCTGTTTGGCCCGGAAGCGCAGGGTGACTTCATCGTTGCCGGCATAGGCCGACAGATCAACCACCGCATTCGACCATGCGCTTTCGCTGCTGGTCTGAACCGCCCCCGAACGCATCCAGACATTGGAAGTCCAACTGGTGCCATCGGAAACATCAAGCGCCAGATAATCGATATTGCTTCCGAACATGTGGTAGTCGAACAGCAGTTCCGGATGGGTCGCCGTGCTGAAATCGAAGAGACATTCCAGCCGGGCCGTTTTATTATGTCCGTTGTAGTTATCATGCCCCTCAATGTAGAGGTACCATGTTCCATCCGACGCGGCGCTCGGGCCGGTGTTGGTGGTGTCGGTATATCCGCTGTGGCGCGTCCAGTCGAAATCATCGTCCGAGGACTGGGTCCATGCGCCGAAGCCGCTCTCAAAGCTTTCAGCATAGGGCAGAAGCTGCGGCACCGCGTCGGGGGCGTCGATACGGATATTATCGATCGCCGGGTCGGCGGCGTTCCACTGTTTGTTGGCGGTGCGGAAACGGATCGTCACTTCGGCATTACCGGCATAGGCCGAAAGATCAACTGCGGCGGAAGACCAGGGATCGCCGGAGCTGGTGTGCTGCTGATTCGTCTTTTTCCAGACATCGAG
>JBFJYX010000393.1:0-2488 GCA_041622415.1 Pontiella sp. | reverse complement strand
TTTCCAACGCAAAGGCGCGAAGATAACAAAGATCGCTAAGCTTTGCGTACTTAGCGATCCTTTGCTTCTTTGCGTTGATATTAAAAACCCATTTATTTCCGAAGTCTGGAAAAACATCCGGCCGGAGGCTCGGCAGGCAGGCTCTTCTCAAAGCCGGCAATCTGCTTTTTCAGCTGCTCAACCGTTTCCGGGTGCTCAGCCGAAACATCCCGGGCTTCCGCCCAGTCGTCGTGAACATGGTACAGTTCGGCTTTGCCCAGCTTTTCATTATAGAGCAGCTTCCAGGTGCCGTCGCTCACGCCGAAATGCGGCCAGAGAATCGGATGGTTGCGCGCCGGGCGCCACTCCCAGAAAATCGGTTTAGTACGTTCAAATTTTTCACCCTTCAGGGCCGAAACCATGCTCACCCCGTCCGGCTGGTAATCCGCCGGCAGCTGCGCGCCGGCCAGCTCCACAAAGGTCGGCAGCAGATCAACCGCAGTCAGCACAGCATCGCGGTCGGTTTTACCGGCCGGCACCACGCCGGGCCAGCGGGCGATAAACGGCACGCGGATACCGCCGGCGTAGAGCGAGCGTTTCTGCCCTTTGAGCTCGCCCTTCTCGCCCACCGAATAGTAGGTCCCGAGGCCCGGGCCGGTGGACGTATCCTGGCTGATCTCGCTTTTCTCCTTCGTCCCGGTCCATTCCGGTCCGTTGTCGGAAGAAAAGATCACCAGCGTATTTTCATCAAGCCCCAGTTCCTTCAGCGTATCGAGCACGAGTCCAACGCCCGCGTCACCTTCGGCCACCACCGCGGCATAAACCTGCTGCTGCTCATCGAGGTCTTCGAATTTGCTCAGGTATTCGTTCAGCGGATAGTGCGGCGTGTGCGTTTCGTGAATCCACAGGTTGATGAAAAACGGCTGGTCTTTGTGGCGCTTGATAAAGTCCACGGCGCGCGGGCACGACCCTTTGGCCGACATCTGCTCCGCCACCTCCGTCGGAATATTGAAACAGCCGAACTCGTCATAGCCGTATTCCAGCGGCGACGGACCGTCCGGAATATGGTCGTTGCAGAGATGCCACTTGCCGAAGTGCGCGGTTGCATAGCCCGCCGCCTTCAGCATCTGCGGCATCATCGGCGCTTTCGGGTCCAGCCAGTCCGGCATGCCGGCGCGGATGTGGTGCTCGGTCGATGCAAAATGCTGGTGCACCGAATGACGCGCCGGAAAATGGCCCGTGATTACCGCCGTGCGGCTCGGCGAACAGACCGGGTGGTTGACGGTGAAGTTCTGGAAATCAATCCCCTCCGACGCCATTTGGTCCAGCCGCGGGGTTTGGCAGAACGTGCTGCCGTGAATCCCCAGATCGGCATAGCCCCAGTCATCCGCAAAGATAAAAATAATGTTCGGCTTTTCCGCCGCCTGCGCCGCTGCGATGCACAGCACCGCCGCCAAACCAGCTAATCGTTTAACCATTCGATTTTCCCTTCCCGTTTCTCTAAATCAACAAACACCTTGGCGTGCTCGAATTCACGTTTGAATTTCCAGCCCTTCGATACCGCAACGCCTTTCGGCGCCCCGAGTTTCCGGCTGTATTCCGGATAATCCACAAGCTGGCCGTCGTCAATATCATAACCCCAGCCGTAGCAGAAATAGCTGTTTTCCCGCGCGCCGATCAGATAGAGCGCCAGCGGATATTCAATCAGGTCCCGCGCAATCTGTTCTTTTTCAGCCGCGCTCTTTTTCATGAAGTCCATGTTGAGCCAGTAAATGTCCTGGTCCGGCCAGCCTTTATAAAGCACCATCTTCCCGGCCTTCGCCGCCTCGTCGGCCATTCGCCAATAGAGCAGGATATCCTCTTTATCCTTCGAAGAGAGTCCATCGAAATGCTCAATCTGCGCGCCGTCGGCATACGGCAGGAATTCCGTACCGGCCGCCTGCCCGCCGTCGGTTTTCGCCGCATGGGCGCGAAAACCGTTATAGATCAGCATGCGGTTCGGCCCCAGGGCCGCCTTGGAGCGCTTCATCAATTCTATCGTCGCGGCATCGAGCTCGGCTTCTTTGCCCTCGCCCCAGCCCTTCTTCAACCAGATCGGGCGCTTCGACTGCGAAATCGCGTCCATAAACAGTCCGTCGAAACCGAACGCGTCAACCGCACTGCTCACCGTGTCCACCCACCAGTCGCGCACGGCCGGATTCAGCAGGTTATACTGAACCACCTCGAATTTCCCGCGTTGTACTTTATACAGCGGCTCGCCGGTCTGCATATCGCGCAGCGTCCAGTCGGCCGGATATTTTTCCGCATAACCGCGATTGTATGAGGTAAAGGGCCAGGCAATCAGCGTATTCCAGTACATCAGCACTTTGGCCTCCGGATTGACCGCCTTGATCCGCCGCGCATCCTCCCCGGCAATCCGTTCCGGATGCTCGCGGTCCGTGTGGGTTCCGTGCGCCTTTTCCAGGCAGATAAAGTTCGACAGCCGTGCCGTCTGCTCCACCTGCGCATC
>JBFJYX010000392.1:0-2507 GCA_041622415.1 Pontiella sp. | reverse complement strand
CGACGATCACAACAGCTACCAGACCGAACTCGACCTCCGCCTGGCGCCGGTGCGCGCGGTGGATGACCTGTCGTTCGACCTGACCGGCCGGATTATGGAAATCGATCCGCGCTCGCTGGAATCGCTGTGGAAACGCGCCGGCATCCGTCCGGCGCCGTTCGGGATTGAGCCGGAGTTTCACAGCCGGAATCATGCGTTCGTCAATTCGCAGGTCAGCGTATCGATGAAGGAGGTTGCGCTCGAAGACAAACTCTCGCGCAAGCTCGGCGGCATGGGGACGGTGGAGACGCTCAGTCTTACGGTTCCGATCACGGGAACGCTCGACCGGCCGCGGGGTGATTTTCAGTCGGCCCTGATGTCGGCGATCGGAAAAAATGCGGGATCGCTGCTCAACGCATGGATCAAGGGGCAGGCCGGGAAGTACGGCGTGGAAACGGCGGAGGTGCCGACCACCGTCGATGCCGCCGTGGATGTGCTGGGGGAAGCGGTTAAAGAGATCGGCGAGAGCGAGACGGTAAAGAAGGTTTTAAAGGATTTGGCAGACGGCGAGCCTTCCGCTACAAACGCGCCTCCTCCGATCAGTTCCGATACCGCCGTGGAGATCCTCGGTGAGCATATTGAGGAGATCGGCGAAAATGAAGAGCTCAAAAAGGAGCTGAAAAATTTAGGCAAATGGCTTTTCGGGGAATAGGTCCACCGCTTGCGCAGATCAAAAATCCCTGAAAACCTTGAACCCTGTGGGTAGGAATAAAAAATGACGATAGCGATACTGACCATCATTGCATATTTATTCGGCGCGATTCCGTTCGGGCTGCTGGTGGCGAAATCCAGAGGTGTGGATATTCGCGAACAGGGCAGCGGCAACATCGGCGCCACCAATGTATTCCGCGTGCTCGGCAAAGGGCTGGGAATCTTCACGTTTGTGCTCGATGCGCTGAAGGGGTTTATTCCGGCGTTTGTTTTTCCAATGATTGGAAACCTCGACGGCGACTACAGCGACTACGGCGACTACGGCGTACTGTTCGGGCTGGTGGCCATTCTCGGGCACAGTTTTCCGGTCTATCTCAAATTTAAAGGCGGCAAAGGCGTCGCCACCAGCGCGGGCATGCTGCTCGGCGTGGCCCCGGCCGCGGTGGGCATCGGTTTCCTGGTCTGGATTATCTGCCTGCTGCTTTCGCGCATTGTATCGCTGGCGTCGATTCTGGCGGCGCTGGCGGTGGGCATCAGCGTCTGGTTTCTGAAAGAGAGCCGGATCGTCTGCATTGCGCTGAGCATTCTGGCGCTGCTGGTGATCTGGCTGCACCGCGCAAACATTAAACGCCTGATGAACGGAACGGAAAACCGGTTCGGGAAAAAGAAGGACGCAAAGTAAAACGGGCTTCCTGCCCATCGTGCTTTAAAGAAAGGAATCTGGATATGAAAGTAACCGTAATCGGAGACGGAGGCTGGGGCACTGCGCTGGCCATGGTATTGGATCGCAACGGGCACGAGGTCACCGTCTGGGGGCCGTTCGAAAACTATGTGGATGAGATCCGGATTTTCAGGGAAAACGTCACCTATTTGCCCGGCGTCAAACTGCCCGATACCATCAGCTGGACCTCGGTGCATGAAAATGCGGTCGAAGAGGCCGAGCTGGTCGTGATTGTGGTGCCGTCGCGCTACTACAAAGACACGGTCGAAGCTTTCAAAAACTATATTCCTGAAAACGCCCTCATCGTCAGCGCCACCAAAGGGCTTGATGAAAAGACCTATGAGCGCATGAGCGAAGTGGCCGAAAAAATACTTGGCCGCGACGTTGCCGTTCTGTCCGGCCCGAGCCATGCCGAAGAGGTGGCGCGCGGGGTGCCGTGTGCCGTGGCGATTGCGGCCAAAGACCATGCCGTGGCCGAGCAGATTCAGGAGATGTTCGTCAACGACACGTTCCGCGTCTACACGCTGGACGATGTCATCGGTGTGGAACTGGGCGGTGCGCTGAAAAACGTGGTCGCTGTGGCGGCCGGAATTTCCGACGGCCTGGGCTTCGGCGACAACACCAAAGCGGCCCTGATGACGCGCGGTATTGCGGAAATCACGCGTCTCGGCACCGCGCTCGGCGCCAAGCCGGAAACCTTTATGGGGCTCAGCGGAATCGGCGACCTGATGGTCACCTGCATGTCGCAGCACTCCCGCAACCGCGGGGTGGGTGAGCGCCTCGGCCGAGGCGAAACCTTAGAGGACATTATGGCCTCGATGAAAATGGTTGCTGAAGGCGTCTGGAACTGCCAGGCCGCCGCCGCGCTGGCCGGCGAAAAAGGTGTCCCGGTTCCGATCACGGATCAGGTCAATGCCGTCGTGCACGGAGGCAAGGATCCGCGCGAAGCGGTGATCGACCTCATGGGCCGCGCGCCCAAACCCGAGCAGGAATAAGAAACCTCACATCCGCGGATTGATTCAGAATGGACTGCTTTGCAGTCCGGCGAATTAATCGTTGAGCAATGCTTTAAGCTGTCCGATCAGTGTGGGCAGGT
>JBFJYX010000391.1:0-2516 GCA_041622415.1 Pontiella sp. | reverse complement strand
ATCACTTTTGAGACGGTAAAAGTGCCGTTGTTGGCCGGATCGGCCGCGCCGCTGATGACCACTTTATCGCCGCCGGTGAGGGCTTCCGGCAAGGTGGATGAGAATTCGACCAGTGCGCGGTTGATGTAGTTCGGGTCCACCGAGCCCGCATCGCCGATGATGGATTCGATCGATGCGTCCAGCGCCATGGTGCGGTCGGACGGATTATACATGATCTCCGTAATTTTGAGTCCGCTGAAATCCTGTTCGATGAAAAAGAGGGTCTCGTGGAGGGCGCTCCAGGTTTCGCCGTCCAGTGTGCGCGCTTTGACCAGCGTCGTGGACTGAATATCGATCGTTGTTCCGGTGCCTGCATCGATGCCCTGCGCCGCTCCGCCGACGGCCCGCGGGTCGCTGCCGTCGGTCGTGTAATAGATTGTTCCGGCCGAGCCGTCGCGTTCGATGGCCAGGCTGAAACCGGTTTCAATCTCCAGGCGGGCAACCTCAATGGGGGTGGTGCCGTCCTTGAAGAGCGGAGGGTTGACCGCGGGATAGAGGTCGCTGCTGGTCAGGGTCTCGATCAGCCGTTCGGCTTTACCGGCGGTGCCTTCTTCTACAAGTGCACGCGCCGCGGCCCAGTCGTCGTCCCGCGTCAAGGGTGTTGAGACGCGTTCGTCGCCCCATCGGGCGGATTCGCAAACCATGGCGGAATAGATGGCGTCGCAGAGCGTATTCCAGCGCTCGAGGACATGCTCGTCGGTCAGGACCCCGCCGTTGAAGCAGGCCCTGTAGGCGCGGTCCGCAAAGTTGATGCGGTATTCGGCGTTATTGGCCCACATGTCATTAAACCCGTCGACCTGATTGAAAATGCCGGTGAACGGCGTGTCGCTGGAGCGGAGGCTTCCGCCTCCGAAAGCGTCTTCGGCATCCCAGTTCAGCAGATAGGCCTGTCCGCCGGGATTATTGCGGATTCCGAAATAGTATTGGGGGAAGTCGCCCACGGCGGCATAGGAGTTGATAAGGCTCATGTCGGCGTGCGCACTGATGTTGCAGTATTCGAGCAGGTTCGAGAGGCTGGAGGATTTTGAAACCGTATCGGTCCAATAATTATAGCGGGTGTCCGGGCCGGACACATTGCCGCCTCTGGCTTTTCCGGAATAGTAGTCTTCTTCGTTGCCGCCGAGGTAGGTGGACAGAAAAGCATTATCCTGGCGCTCACAGGGATTATAGAGTCCCCAGTAAATTCCGTTCAGGTACAGGTGCACAAAAGAGCCATGCCCGCCGATGCCCGACATATCAATCTGGAGATCGCGGGCCAGCTGATCGCGGGTGTAGACCGTGTGCTCGACATCATAATTGATGCCGTAACTTTTATTATGCCCCGCGCGCAGAATGAGTTTGTCGAAGCTGTCCGCCGCGCTGTCTGAATTCAACGGCGCGTGTTCAAAGAACGGATAGTCGAGCTTGCCGGTGCCGTAGGTGCGGCGGAAGCGTATGCCGAACGATTGTTTGTGGTCGTATTCCCCGTTGTCCCAAAGGCCGCCGCCGCCCTGGTTTTTAATGCCGCAATCGACCTGAAATCCATCGAACCCGTGAAAGCTTCCGGTGTCCGGATAGATCAGCTCCATGGAGCAGGGCATTTCCCAGCCTTTCGCAATGTTGTCCCCCCGATGCAGACCTTCTGTTCCAAACAGATCCTCATGCTCCATGACAATCGAGAGGGACGGAAGAGAGAGCAGGGCCGTTTCAAGTTCGTCGGCATATGCTGAATCGGTGACCACCTCCGGATCCATTTCGGTGCTGTTCCAGAAAACATAACTGCCGTCGGGGCGTATATCGCCCTGAGCGATCACGGCGGCCGGGAAAATGTAGGTATGCGTATCGACATTGGTATCTTCCAGCCCGGCCTGGTGTGCATAGGCCCGAACCATGACGGCGGGTGTGGCTTTCCATTTTCCGTCCGTACTGGATGGATCGATCAGGACGGTTGCCGAGTTCGCGCTGCTTGTGGCGGTGGCCGAGGTGCGCGGATCGCTTCCATCCAGCGTGTAGGTGATGGTTGCCCCGGGCGTTACAGACGAAATCACCAGATTGGTCGCTGCGGTGTAAAAGCCGCGGTCGATGCTGAAGCTGGTGTCGGCCACCTGGTCTGCGGCCCGTACGGACTGCCCGGCCATCAGTATGATTGCCACGGCGCAAAGACGGGCGCAGTGAAGGAGGGTGAACGGGAATTTCAATAGATGTGATAAATACATTCTACCAGGCCTTCCGTTTGGCTTCGGGGTCTATGTGTCGGGACGAGGAGGTCAGTCTGTCATGCGTTCAAAGCGGGCGACGGATTCGACGTGGTTGGTTTGGGGAAACATGTCGATCGGCTGGCAGGAGACGAGTTTGTAGCGGCCCTCTTCGCAGAACATCTGTCCGTCGCGGGCGAGCGAGGCCGGGTTGCAGCTGACGTAGACGATCACCGGCGGGGCGATCTCCAGAAGCATGTTGACGGCTTTGGGATTCATGCCGGCGCGCGGGGGATCGGTGAT
>JBFJYX010000390.1:0-2522 GCA_041622415.1 Pontiella sp. | reverse complement strand
GCCGGAATGCCCAGCACCGCCGCCTCGCTGGCGGCTGAAACGGTGCCGGAATAAAGCACGCTGACGCCCGTGTTGGAGCCCAGGTTGATCCCGCTCACCACCAGGTCGGGTGGTACATCTTTATAGAGAAAACTGCAGGCGAGTTTGATGCAGTCGGCGGGGGTGCCGTCGACCGCAATGCCGGTCAGTCCGTTATCCCGCTCCACCGGCATCGTGCGGATGGGATCGTAGATTGTGATCGCATGTCCGGCCGCGCTGCGCTCGGCATCGGGGGCCACCACGACCAGCTCATCGGTTGCGCTCAGCGTTTCATAGAGCACGTTGATGCCTTTGGCGTGAATTCCGTCGTCATTACACAGCAGGATTTTCATGTGCCGATCATGCAGCGGCCCGGGTGAAACATCAAGAAAGGATGGTTGCATCGCATTCGGTGTCCCGTATTCTTTTCCGAATGAATCTTATCCTGCTCCAGCCTGAAGAAGTGAACGATAGCCGCGCGGTGCTGACCGATGAGCGGGCCCGGCATATTCGCAAGGTGCTGAAAGCGGCTCCGGGTAAAGAGCTGCGCATTGGTTTGGTCGACGGCCCGCTGGGTACCGGAACCGTGGAGTCGGTCGACTCATCATCGGTCGGGTTGCGCTGCGCCTTTGAGTTGACGGATCCGCCGCGGCCCCGGGTGGATCTGCTGCTGGCCATGCCGCGGCCGAAGGTGCTGAAAAGGATGTGGGCGCAACTGGCCGCGCTGGGGGTGGGGCGCATTGTGCTGCTTCGGGCCGATAAGGTGGAGCGTTGCTATTTTGACAGTCACGTCATTGAGCCGGACTTCTGCCGCAAACTCTTGATGGAAGGTCTGCAGCAGGCGCGTTGCACGCATCTGCCGTCCGTGCAGATTGAACCGCTGTTTAAACCTTATGTAGAGGATCGTCTGGACGCAGATTTTTCCAGTCATTGGAAAATCCTGGCGGATCCTTCCGGTCATAAACCGCTGAACCAGTTGCTGAAGCCCGATCCTGAGCAGCGCATCGTGCTGGCCGTCGGGCCGGAGGGTGGGTGGACGCCCTATGAACTTGAGATGTTATGTGGCCGCGGGTTTGAGCTGTTCAGCCTGGGAGGCCGTATTCTGCGAACGGATACCGCGACCGTCGGGATGCTCACCCACCTCGCTATGATCTGAATTTCACACCTGCGCAGGTGTGAAAATACCACACTTGCGCAGGTGTGAAAAACGGAAGAAATACCACACTTGCGCAGGTGTGAAAAACGGAAGAAATACCACACTTGCGCAAGTGTGAAATATTTCCTATTTTCCAGCTATGACGTCAATGCAGCTATGGAAAAGGTGCCGCATACTGGCCAATTCGGGTCGTCTGGAGATGATCGCCTGTCTGGATAAACATCCGCATCTTCATGTCAAGGCCCTGGCAGACCGTTTGGGGGTTGCCGAGGATGTGGCGAGTAAAAATCTGCAGCTGCTCGCGCAGGCGGGTTTTCTGGATCAGGAACGAAAGGGGAAGTATCTCTATTATTGGCTCGTTCAGGATGACCGGCTGTTGCGGAGCGTTATGAATGAATTCGGCCCGAAAACGGAGATCGAGGATATTATTTTTCAGCTTACGGGGTTTACTCACGAGCGAAGGCTGGCCATTGTTTCAGTTCTGTCGCAGGGAATGCAGGCGTTTGATGCGCTGTGTCGAAGGACCCGGATTTCGCCTATGGCGATGCGGCGGCAGCTCGAAAAGCTGGAGCGTCGGAGGTATGTGGTCTGTGAGGGGCATGAATACAGGCTGGCCGAGCCGGCGTCGGATCTCGGGCGCGCGCTGATGGATATTACACGGAGTGATTTCACACTTGCGCAGGTGTGAAATTGAGGAGTTTACGATGAAGAGTTTGATTAAGTGGATTGCAATTGGTTTTGGAACGGGGCTGAGTCCGGTTATGCCGGGGACGGTGGGGACGCTGGTGGGGCTGCCGCTGGCCTGGGGGCTGATGCAGATCCATGGCTGGGCCGCGCAGGCGATCATCTGTGTGCTGTTGACCCTGCTGTCTATTCCGATCTGTGAGGTGGCGGAAAAGATGATCGGCGGAAAGGATCCCGGCTGCATTGTGGCGGATGAATACCTGACGCTGCCGATTACGGTCATCGGACTGGCGAATCCCTGGGCGCTGCTGAGCGGTTTTGTGCTACACCGGATCTTTGATATTACGAAGCCGCCGCCGATCAAACAGCTGCAGCATATCCACGGCGGGTTCGGGATTACGATTGATGATTTCCTGGCCGCGCTGATTGCGCTGGGCCTGAATCATCTGATCTTCCACTATTTCGGCTAGCGCTGTTCCATACTGCGGATGAGGGCCTGGAAGTCTTCGTCTTCGCGGAGTTTATCAAATTCCGAATCATTCATGTAGCCCAGTGCCTGGGAAGGATCGCTCAGCTGTGAGGCGCGCTGGAATGCCGCGATGGCCTCTTTGTTGTTTTCGCGTTTCATTTCCACCCGGGCGAGCAGTTTAAAGAGCGTAGCGTC
>JBFJYX010000389.1:0-2536 GCA_041622415.1 Pontiella sp. | reverse complement strand
CGGCGACCAGGTCCATTCCGTACTGGCGAGCCCGGACAGATAGGCCGTTTCCATGAAGGTGGATTTTTCGGCCAGCTCCTCGATGGCAAACCCGCGATATTTCAGAATGCCTTTTTCACCGTTGATGAAGGTGATTTCGGAGGTGCAGGATCCGGTATTGCCGAAGCCCGGGTCCAGGGTAATCATGCCGGTTTTGGCGCGCAGGGATGTGATATCTATACCGACCTCGTTCTCGGTTCCGATAATCGTGTCGAGTTCGATTTTCTTCCCGTCATATTCCAGGATCGCTTTTTTATCGCTCATATCTCTTTTCTCCTACTCTCTACTTTTTCAGGGCTTCTTTCACCGTGCGTCCGATATCCGCGGGCGATTCCACCACGTTGATGCCGCATTCCGCCATGAGTTTTTTCTTGGCGGCAGCAGACTCATCCGCGCCGGAAACAATCGCGCCGGCATGGCCCATACGGCGCCCCGGAGGGGCCGTCTGGCCGGCAATGAAACCGATCACCGGTTTCGTGACGTTATCCTTTGCATACTGAGCCGCCTCGATCTCCATCGAACCGCCGATTTCGCCGATCATGACGATCGCTTCGGTTTCCGGATCGTTCTCGAACATTTCGAGCAGATCCTTCATGGAGGTTCCAATAATCGGATCGCCGCCGATACCGATGCAGGTGGACTGCCCCAGGCCCTGCTGGCCGAGCTGGTCCGCCGCCTCGTAGGTCAGCGTTCCGGATTTTGAAATAACACCGATCGAGCCTTTATTGGCAATAAAACCCGGCATGATGCCGACTTTTGCCCCGTCAGGAGTAAGAACACCCGGGCAGTTGGGTCCGATGAAACGCGAAGCGGTTGTATCCACGAAGGCTTTCACTTCAACCATCTGCGCCACCGGAATGCCTTCGGTAATGCAGACAATCAGCTCAATCCCTGCGGATGCCGCCTCCATGATGGCATCGGCCGCGAACGGCGGGGGCACGAAAATGAGCGAGACGTTTGCGCCGGTTGCCTTGCGGGCTTCGAGGCAGCTGTTGAATACCGGAACTTTTCCGTCCAGCGCAGTCTGTCCGCCTTTACCCGGCGTTACTCCGCCCACCACATTGCCGCCGTATTCCAGACATTGGGTTGCGTGGAACGTGCCTTCCGAACCGGTAATGCCCTGCACGATAATCTTTGAATCTTTATCTACTAAAATCGCCATAATTCAGTCCTATTTTAAACCGTGAAAAAACTGCGGTTAAAGCCCTGCGGCTTCCACAACTTTAGCAGCCGCATCCTCAAAGTTATCGGCCGAGATCAGGTCAACATCCGCGTTCGCCAGCAGCTCTTTGGCCACATCGGCATTGGTGCCGGCCAGACGAACCACCACCGGAACATTCAGGTCGAGTTCCTTCAGGGCTTCAATGATGCCGTTGGCAATACGGTCGCAACGGACAATGCCGCCGAAAATGTTGATCAGCACCGCTTTGACGTTGGGATCGGAAAGAATGATGCGGAACCCGTTCTTTACGGTTTCCACGTTGGCTCCGCCGCCGACATCCAGGAAGTTGGCCGGAGACCCGCCCCGCTGTTTAATGATGTCCATGGTGGCCATCGCCAGGCCGGCGCCGTTCACCATACAGCCGACATTGCCGTCGAGCTTGATATAGTTCAGGTTGAATTTTGCGGCTTCGACTTCCGCGGGATCCTCTTCATCGAGGTCGCGCAGCGCCGCGATTTCCGGATGCATGTAGAGGGCGTTTTCGTCGAAGTTGATTTTCGCATCGAGCGCCACCAGCCCGGAATCGGGGGTGGTTACGAGCGGATTGATTTCAACGATGGAGCAGTCCTGCTCGCGGTAGCATTTATAGAGGTTGGTGAAGATCCCCATCGCCTGCTTGGCTTCCTGCCCTTTCAGGCCGAGAGCCGCAGCGAGGTTGCGCGCCTGAAACGGACGGAGGCCGAGACCCGGGCGCACCATTTCTTTTACGATTTTTTCGGGGGTTTCTTTCGCAACTTCTTCAATTTCAACGCCACCTTCGGAAGACACCATGAAGACGTCCATACCGGACGAACGATCGAGTGTGATCGCCACATAGAAGAGCAGCTGCATATCAAATTCCTGGGCAATCATCACTTTACGGACCAACTGGCCTTCCGGCCCGGTCTGTTTCGTGATGAGCGTCATGCCCATCATGTTTTTGATATTTTCGAGTGCGGCTTCGCGGGTCGGGGAAAGCTTTACGCCGCCGCCCTTGCCTCGGCCGCCGGCATGGATCTGGGCTTTGATGACAAACCCGTCCGAACCCAACTCTTTTTCCACGTGATCCAGTGCGGCTTCTGCTTCGGCGAGATCCTCAATGGTGACGCCGTCCTGAATCGGAATGTCATATTTTTTCAGGAGCTGCTTTGCCTGAAACTCATGTATCTTCATAGTGCCCTTTCCTTGATGGAATGGGGGCGACCCGAGGCCGCCCCCCGTCCGTTAGCTTTTAAAGCCGTGTTTGATGAACTCACGGTTGAGCCGTGCGATGTTTTTGACATCGATCCCTTTCGG
>JBFJYX010000388.1:0-2569 GCA_041622415.1 Pontiella sp. | reverse complement strand
TATCGAGAAAAATACCCCAGATCGGACTGTCCAGTGCATCTTCCAGACGAGCGATCAGCCAAATGGTCCCGGCTGTTGTAGCCGACAAACCGAGCACATCGGTGCAGTAGATAAGCAGAAAGGCATTGACCACCTGAAATATAATCTGCCCGGCCATGTCGCTCGCCGCATAACTGAACCGCGTTGTATAGCTTGTCTTGTCAGCCATTATCAAAATCTCCTCGCATCGCCCACCCGCCACCTCCCGGCAGAAAGCCTGATGAACAGGTATACACGTTATTAGCTCCGGCAACAGCAAACCTTCACCATATCCCGAATATTAAGCATAATATCCCAGCACAAATCTCCAGTCCAATCCGCGAACATTCTTCAATTTTTATCCATATTTAAGCCTTATTTTATAAATTCCCCGCCCCTTGCTCCCCTTTAGGTTTGTGAAAACCCGAACAAACAAGCATCATATTCAAATGAAAAATTCCGTCATCGCAGACCGCGTCAACTATTTCGGCATGGCCGGCTTTCCCCTGATCGTTGGCCGCAGCGTCACCAACCCCGGACCGAATGACCCGCCCGCGCATCCCCACGACCTGACCGAAATTGAACACAGCCACGACTTTTATGAGCTGGTCATTGTTTCGCAGGGCCAGGGCCTCCAAGCCCTGGAAGGTATGGACCTGCCCATCACCGCCGGCGATGTCTTCCTGCTGCAGGGCCGTCAGCGTCACTTTTTCCACAACCGCAGAAACCTCGAACTCTTCAATGTGATGTATGATCCGGAGCAGATTGAGCTCCCGGAAAATGAGCTGCGCCGCATGCCGGGCTACTGCGCCATGTTCCTGCTCGAACCGACCTACCGCAAACAGCACCGCTTTGCCAGCCGTCTGCACCTCAAACGCATGCAGCTCGCCCACGTCGAAGCCATCTGCAGCGAAATGAAAAAGGAATCCGCCGAACGCCATCCCGGCCACGAAGTGGTCCTTCGCGCCAAACTGCTCGAGCTCATCGCCTACCTCTCCCGCGCCTACATGCAGGGCGAATCCACCGAAACCCAGGCCCTCCAGCGCGTCGGCGAAGTGATCGGCGCCATGGAAAATAACTTTTCCAATGATTGGAAACTCGACGCCCTCGCCCAAATCGCCCACATGTCGAAAAGCAACCTGCTCACCGTTTTCCGCAAGGCCACCGGCCAGACGCCGATCGACTACCTCATGCGCCTGCGTATTCAGCGCGCCATGGAAATGCTCCAGCAGACCGACCGCACCATCACCGAAATCGCCTTCGCCGTCGGCTTCAACGACAGCAACTACTTCACCCGCCAGTTCCGCAAAGTCGCCGGTCTCCCGCCCCGGCAATACCGCACGCAGCACCAGGGCTTCCCGGCATAAACCGGGGCGCCGCATCACACCGTGCGAATCGCGCAGGATCAGCCTTCGCTGTAGGTGTCGTCGGTCTTTTCCAGCCATTCGGCAAAGAGCTTGCGGTGCCGCCTCAGCTGCTCCGCATATTCCGGGTTGCCCGCCAGATTCCTGGTTTCTCCGGGATCATTGATCATATCGAACAACTGCTCGCGGTTCCCGCCTTTGCTCCAGAGGTGGTATTTAAATTTCGGCGTGCGCACCGCACGGCCGTCAATTCCATCCTTCTTGGTAATCCGGACCTCCGCCTCGGTAACGACATATTGATGCGTCGGTGCGGCGCTGTTTTTGTTCAGGACATAGGGCCATGCGCTCAGACCGTAATACGGCCCGTCCGGCATATCGACATTGACGATATCGGAAATGGTCGGCATCAGGTCGATGCCGATCGAGATCAGCCGGTCATCCGTTTCGTTCCTGCGTCCCCTGCCCGGATAACTGATGATGAACGGGGCCCGGCAGGACTCTTCATAGAGCACCGACTTCTGGTGCCAGCGATGCGCCCCGTAGCCGTCGCCATGATCGCTGCTGAAGATCACCACGGTATCCTTGGCCAGCCCGTTCTCTTCCAGGGACTGGAGGAGCTCGCCGATATGCCCGTCCACCATTTCCACCAGCCGGTTGTAAGCCCAGCGATATTGCCGCCAGTCATCCTGGTCGAAATCCATGACCATCTTCTGGGCATTCGGAACGCCCTTGTCCTCCAGCCCGCGCCGGATGACGACCGCCTCGGATTCATCGGAACTGATGGCATAGTTGTCCGGCAGCGGCGGGCACTCCGACAGTTCCGGATCAGTATCCACCTCCCCGTTCTTCATTTTGATGCCTTCCGTTCGTCCCGCTTTTTTACGGCCCCACTCGCAGATGTCGTGCGGATTGTAATAGGACACGACGGCAAAGAAGGGTTTCTTCCGGTCGCCGGAAAAGTATTCGATGGCGTTTTTGGTCATCGTCTTGTCTTTGCCGCCGGTATTGATATCGAAGCCGTGATACTTCGTATCTTCGGTTGAAAAGGTTTCATCCTGAATGTGCCATTTGCCGAAATAGGCGGTGTCGTAGCACGCTTTTTTAGCCTGGTTACCGAGGGATATCAGCGGCTTATTGTTTTCATCGGCCAGATGACGCTGACACGGCAGACGGCCGGTGTACATGGT
>JBFJYX010000387.1:0-2588 GCA_041622415.1 Pontiella sp. | reverse complement strand
GAGCGTAAGCGGCAGGCGGCCGATGATTCTTATCAGGCGGTTCTTCGGCGCATGGAAGAAGCCCGGCTTTCTGCGGATGAAAACATGGCGTTCACCAAGGTGATCCGTACCGCGAAAGTGCCCCGTTCCCCGGTGAGCCCCAAACGCGGCCAGAGTTTGGTTATGAGCGTGATGCTCGGCGGAATGGCCGGAGCAGTGCTTTCGCTTTTGATGGCGTTCTGGTCCGACAAAATCGGTTCGGTTGCAGACCTGAAGGCGCTGGGGGTCAATATCATTACTACGATTCCTTCGCAGAAGAAGGCGGACTCGCGACTGGAACTCGCGACCATTCTGCTGCGGGATAAATTCAATCCCATTGTCGAAGTGTTTTCGAGCGTGAATGCCATGCTCTCTTCCGACCGGTATACCGACCGCTCGAAAATGGTGCTGCTGTGCAGTGCCGGCCCCGGTGAAGGGAAAACGATCTCGGCCTGCAACCTGGCGATTTCCTCCGCACACAACGGTTGCCGCACGCTGTTGATCGACTGCGACCTGAGGCGTCCGCAGATCAACAATATCTTCAATATCGGAGAAGATCATCCTTCGCTCATCGATTGGCTGGCGGATGGTGAAGGGCTTTCGTTCGAGGATCTCGTTACCCATAACGGGACCGATAATCTCGATATTATTTCGAGCTGGCCGAACAAAGACATCACCCCGGCAGAGCTGCTGGGACGCGAGAAGCTTTCTGAACTGTTGGCGTGGGCCCGCCAGCATTACGACCGCATCGTCATTGATTCGCCTCCGCTGGGGCCGGTTGGCGACGCCCAGATTCTGGCCAACTATGCGGATTCGGTGATTCTGGTTGCCCGTATCGGAGCCACGAAGCGGCGAACCCTCCGCTACATCATTACACGTTTCTGGGATATGGATGTTGACCTGCTAGGCTGTATAGCGAACGACGTGCCTCACTCCCTGGCCGGCATGTTCGGTGGCGGTGAGGGATACGGATATGGGTATGGTTCGTACAAGCACTACTAAGGTTGCGGGCCGGTGTTTGTGCTGCTCATCCGCGGACTTTCAGCGTTGCAGACCTGCTGAAAGGCCGGGGAGCAGATTGTTTTCCGCAGTGTGCAGGATGCCGGCTGCTTTTTAATACCGGGAGGCTTCGGAGGTTAATCATCCATTTCCGAATGAGTTAACATGAGTGAAACCACCCGTCAGTTTAAAAAGCAGCTTCCGAAAAACGCCATCGCGGCGGTGATTTCGTTTCTGACCTATACGGTTTCAGCATTCTGGCTGACGCCTTATCTGTATCAGCACATCGGGGCCGCCGCCTACGGCCTGGTTCCGATTGCCGGTCTGTTCACCCAGTTTGTGGCCATTATCACGGATCAGGTTTCGGGGGCGGTCAACCGTTTCCTGACGATTGAAATCCAGAAGACGGATGGAAATCCGAATATCATTTTCAATTCCTCTTTTACGCTCTACCTGCTGCTGATTTTGATTCAGCTGCCGCTGTTTGTTGTCGGGCTGATATTTGCGGATAAACTGGTGGCGATTCCGCCCGAGCTGAAAACCGATGCGCTGCTGCTGCTCGGGTTCAGTGCCGGCAGTTTTCTGATCAATCTTCTCGCCGCCGTATTCGGGGTTTCGCTGTATTCAAAAAACCGCCTGGATATCGGAAACTACATGGTGCTGACGCGGCTTATTCTCCGGCTGGTGCTGATTTTTGCGTGCTTCACGCTCTTCGGGGGCAAACTGCGCTATATCGGGATCATTGACTTTGCATTGACCGTGATGATCTTCGTCGTGCACGTTTTTATGTGGCGGAAGTTCACGCCCGAGCTGGTGATTAACTTCAAGTATGTCCACTGGAAGGTACTCGGTCCGGTCTTCCATATGTCGGTTTGGACGCTGCTGAACCAGTTGGGCGCACTGTTATACCAGCGGACCGACATCTTTATCCTCTACCGTTTTGTCTCTCCGGTCATAGCGGGGCAGTATGCGGCGATTCTGGTCGTCGCGAATTTTATCCGCCAGATTGCCAGCCTGGGCAACGGCCAGTTGGGGCCCGTCACCATGGCCTACTGGGCCCGGCAGGAGCTCGACGAATTGCGCAAGCTGCTGACCTATTCCGTTAAGATCTTCTCCTTCGGGCTGGCGATTCCGATCGCGTTGCTGTGCGTGAATTCCGGGTATATTCTTCCGATGTGGCTGGGCGGTGATTTCGAGGGGGTATCGCTGCTGTTCACCGTCATGACCGTCCATCTCTGCATCAATACGGCTGTGCTGCCGCTCTTCCATCTGTTCACGGCGAGCAATTCGGTCAAGCTTCCGGCGCTGGTCACTTTTCTGATGGGCATACTGAATGTGATTGTTTCCTACCTGCTGGGTGTCACGGCGGGCCTGGGTGCCATGGGTGTGGCCCTGGCGACCGCCCTGGTATTGAGCATGAAAAATGCTTTGTTTACTCCGATTTATGCGGCACACATACTGCGGATCCGGCCCCGGACGTTCATTCTTCCATTGATTGGAAGTCTGCCGGTGATCGGCGTGGTGTATGCGCTGGCCACGCTGCCGCTGGCCGAGTGGCTGGGGCTGGCACG
>JBFJYX010000386.1:0-2628 GCA_041622415.1 Pontiella sp. | reverse complement strand
GCTGCTCCGTCAGTGCGGCAAACGTGGCCAGCATATCCACATTGCTGAGTAGCTGCTCCGACACGGTTCCCGGCGCAATGCGGCCGGCCCATTTGGCAATAAACGGCACGCGGTGACCGCCCTCCCAGGCATCGAACTTAAAACCGAGCAGCGCCCCGTTCTGCTTATGCCCCTGATTGAACGCGGCATAGCCGCCGGTATTGAACATACCGCCGTTATCGCTCGTAAAAATCACCAGGGTGTTATCCGCGACGCCCTGTTCCTCCAGCGTCTTCATCACCTCACCCACGATCCAATCGAGCTCATGAATAAAGTCGCCATACAGACCACACTGACTGGTGCCCTGGAAACGGGGGGCCGGCGTAAACGGATGGTGGATATTGGTTGTTGCCAAATAAAGAAAGAACGGCTTCTTACTGCGTTCCCGAATCCAGGTGGTTGCACGCTCGGCCAGCGTCGTCCCCACCGTGTAGTCGTTGTAGAGCTTATGCGCCTCTGCCGCACCGCCGAAAAAATTATGGTTCCGCTGCGCAGCCTCCGGCGGAATCGGAGTGATGGGCGTCGCGTTTTTATTCTTTTTCCGGCCGTAGTAAATCACCGGATCTTCGGGATCCAGCCCGACAATGCGGTCATTCTCGACATACATATACGGACTGCAGCTGTTCACGATCGGCACGCCGAAATAATAATCGAAGCCAACATCCAGCGGACCGGGCCGCAGCGGTTCGTTCCAGTCAATATTCCCGTCCCCGAATCCCAGGTGCCACTTGCCGATGCAGGCTGTATCATATCCCCGATTCTTAAGCAGCCTGGCAATCGTCAGCTGCTCCGTATCGATCAGCAGGCCGGTGGTCGGGGCACACGGTCCCCAAAGATTCTGACGAACCGGATATTCCCCGGTCAACAGCCCGTAACGCGAGGGTGTGCAGACGGCCGACGCCGAATGCGCATCGGTAAACCTCCGTCCCTCGGCCGCCAGCTTATCTATATTCGGCGTCTGGACTTTGGTTGCTCCATAACACCCCAAATCGCCATAGCCGAGATCATCGGCAAAGATCAAAACAATGTTCGGCCTTTGTTGATCGGCCAACGCAACCGCCGCGCAGGCAGCGGCCGCAGCAACCAACAGTTTCAGCACAGATCGCTTCATTCAGATTTTCTCCTATTTCGCCTCGCGCAGAGAAATGCAATCGAGCCCGAAAAAGGTGCCGGAGCTCTTTGGATTCTTACCGACGACTTCTATGCGCAGCACATAGGCCCCGTCGACCGGATTAAACGCACCCAGCTTGATGGCGCCGGAAGGCATCGGTTTCCCGGCGAATAAATCAAGATCGCCATCGACCGGCTGACCATTCACCGACAGGCGAAGGATGCCGTAATCTTTCGCTTTCGTGGCATGCAGTGTCAGCTCTTCCGCTACGGGGCTGGCGGCCGGAATACGAATCTCCACGGCTTCGCCGACCCGAACCCCTTTGAACAGCAACTGATTCCCGGAGTTCCAGGCCCCCTTGATTTTCATCTTCTTCAAATCCTGTGGCCTGAGTTCAAGCGCCTGCGGTTTAGAAACCACCATCTCCGGTTTAATTTCAACGGCATCCTTAAATATGTCCGCGGAGGCTTTCGATTCTTCGCCCTCCAATTCCGGCAATGGAGGCACATTAAGAACCTCTTCCGGCTCCGGTTTGCGGTTGGAGGTGGTGTCCGCAAAACCATACCAGTACGCCCCGACCTGATAGCCCATCTTTACATCGCTCCAGGACCAGATCTCCATATCCAGTTGCAGCGAACTGCCGAAGGGCATCGTGTCGAGCGAACGGCTGCGCGTCTCCACACTGTATCCCAGGGTATTGCGCGAACCGGTTAACGATTCCGGCTTGCGGTTCAGCTTATTCCATTTATAAGCCAGCGGCTGCGCGTGGAACGGATGTTCATAAAAGTCGGTGCTCATCCCGCCCCAGGAATAGGCATAATAATCTTCCGTGCCCGTACCGAAGAGGGACGGAAAATCTTCGCCGTCGACCCAGATCTTTTCATCGCCTTCGCCCCACCATTTTTCGACCGGATTCATGATTGTCAGGGTATCCCCCACATAGACGCCGCGGCCCTTGAGATGAACATAGTTCCAGTCCGAATGCGGCTGGGTGGCAACCGGATACTGCCCGCGCCAGCCGGCGTGGAAATACATGGTGCGGTCGTCCCAGGTCCACTCCCCGGTTTTAACTTCCAGTTCGGCATCCACCGGTGCACCGCTCAGGTTCAGCAGCGCAACCTTACCGCCCGTTTTATAGGGCATCACCCAGCGGCAGCTCATGGTTCCGTCTTCCGCGACCGTACGATACCAGCCCTGCACCGGATTCAATCCAATCCCCGAACCGAAGAAATCCCCGATGGGACACCAGACCGTTTCCTTGCCGTCGAACTCTATTTTAAGAATCACCTGGCGCGTTACTTCCGGATTTTCATAGTGGCCCAGCTTTACCGTAATTTCGCGAACAGCAGCTGATCCGACAGGCAGATCAATCGATTTTTCCTGATTCGTTTTCAACGCCGCAGAAAAACGGAGCGGTTGAT
Source organism: Pontiella sp. (assembly GCA_041622415.1). GTDB lineage: Bacteria > Verrucomicrobiota > Kiritimatiellia > Kiritimatiellales > Pontiellaceae > Pontiella. The sequence goes on along the minus strand of JBFJYX010000386.1, from coordinate 57 downwards.
CCGCCCCTTCGGCGACCGGATTCAACAGTTTTTCCCCGGTTGCCTTTGTCATCGCCT
>JBFJYX010000385.1:0-2654 GCA_041622415.1 Pontiella sp. | reverse complement strand
ATTGTTTTGCTCTCCGGCATCCGCATGAATATCAAACAGCATAATGGGATCACCGCCGCCGCCCACGTTCAGCTGCACCGCTTTCCACTTTTGGGTCAATGCTGCACGCTTGCCGCCCTGTTCATAAAACTCCCAGTAGAGATAATCGTGCTGCGCCTGTCCGCTCTGCCCCAGCAGGGTCGGCAGAAAACTGAGGCCGTCGATTCCGTCCGGCGCGGCCGCCCCGGTCAATTCGCACAGGGTCGGCATCACATCCCAAAAAGCGGACAGATGGTCAGACTCGCTGCCGGCGGCAATGTGTCCCGGCCACCAGGCAATCATGGGAACCCGAACACCCCCCTCAAACATATCGCGCTTACCGCCGCGCAGCGGCCCGTTGGAGTCAAAATGTTCGGGCGAATGACCGCCCTCGCTGTGCGGCCCGTTATCGGACGAAAACAGGATCAGCGTGTTTTCCGCCAGCCCCAGCTCCTCCAGTTTCCTGCGGATCTCACCGATCTCCCAGTCGAGGCGGTTCACCATTCCTGCGAACGTCGCCTTGGGCTCTTTGACCGGACCGTACTCCGCACCGCGGCCTCCACCGCCCCCTTTGAACGGAGAAACCTCGTCCACCTTCCCTCGGTATTTTTCTACCCACTCTTCGGGCGCAACGATGCTCGCATGCGGAATCAGCGCAGCATAATGCAGAAAGAACGGCTGACCGTCCTGACCACGTTCATCCAGGTAACCTGTGATTTCCTTCATGAACTCGTCATGGATATAGGTATCGCCCGTGTGCAGGCGATTGTTCGGAAACTCGATTTTTTCAGCATTGCGGAACACCTCTTTCGGGAAATAGTGGTGCGCTTCCGCATGGCCGTTGAACCCGTAGAAATAATCAAACCCTTTTTCGTTGGGCTGGCCGGGGGAGACATCGCAGCCGGTTCCGGCCTTGCCGATCATCGCGGTGTGATAGCCCGCGTTTTTCAGCACACGTGCCATCGTGATGTCCTTGCCGTCCGGCCGCAGCTGCACCTTTTTCCCGTTGGCGCGCACCCACACGTGCCCCGTATGCTGCCCCGTCATCAGGCAGGCGCGTGACGGCGCACAGACCGTGCTGCCGGAATGATGGTTGGTAAACTTCATCCCCTCCCCGCACAGCGTATCAATGTTGGGCGTCTGAATAACCTCCTGCCCGTAGCAACCCAGATCACCGAAACCCATATCATCGGCTAAAATATAGATTATATTGGGCCGAACCGGTTCAGCACAACTCAGCCCGACCAGCCCCAACACCAACCCGGTTAAATTTCTCAATCTCATCATTACTCCTCGTTTCCAATCCTTGGAAATTCAATTCAAACCACGAAATACACAAAACACACGGAAGAAAGATTTCCTGTCTGTTTCGTGTCTTTTGTGTATTTCGTGGTTAGTTATCATTCCTCATTTATCATTCATCTGTATATCCAGTTGCTGTCCGGCGTGCAGGGTCAGCGGGTGCTGCAACAACAGCTTCACTCCGCCACCGTCCATTTCAAAACGGGATGCAACCGGTTTCCCATCCACGGCCACAGCCACTTGCTTCACGTTCAAACTCCCCGGATCCAGCCGCACCGTGTTGAGAGTAAGCGACCCCCATTTGAGCCGGACGGCTGCCTGCATTTGGTTTCCGTAAATCGTCTGGCTGTAGGTGCCCCAGCCTTCCGCCGCGGTGAACGGCGCGCGGAAATTTTCCGGCTTCACACGCGGGGCGAACCCGAGGTGCCCGTTGGGGCCGTGATACTCAAACCCGCAGACCGCGAGAAACACGCCGTAACTCGCCATCGATCGGGCATAGTGGTCGCCGCACTCAATCTCATTGTACGGATTGCGCTTTTCAGCCCCATACCGCTCGTGCACCGCTTTGGTAACCGCGAGCCCCTTTTCCACCAGGTCCGAATCCGGCTCACCTTCATAAACCATGTGGGCCGCCACCTGATACTCAAAGCCGTTCATGCACTCATTGAAGTAGCCGCCGACGCCCGTAAATTTTTCCGGGTTCACGCCTTTGGTCCGCAGCTTATTTCCGGGAATGGCCAGCTCCGCGCCCCCCTTCGGCCAGGTCGTCATCACCAGCCCCGCTTCGCCCGGCATCGCATACCAGCGGAACGCCGGCGCAATCTGAATATGATCCAGCGCATACTGTCCGGCATCCGGCGCAAAGTTATATTTCCAAAGGCTGTTGAGCGCCGAGACCGTCTCGTTCTTTGGAATAATCCGGCCCAGGCCCACCTGATGCATCCAGGCCTGGCCCAGCACCTGGTCAATATGGCAGCCCTTGTTGGTATTGAGTCCCTTGGGCCCCGCGGCCTTATGAATAAAATATTCCCCGTCGAAAACTTCAGCAACGATGTTTTTATATCCCCGGTCAAGGATGGTGCGGCATCGCTGCGCAAAATCCTGATCCCCCAATTCGACGGCCATCGCTTCGGCAGCCGCCAGTGCGCCTAGGTAAACGCTGCTCAACCAGCCCATCGGCCCGTGCCAGGCGGCATCGAGGGTGTGCGGCTGTTTGCCTTCGAGCAGCCCGTTGTCGTCCGCGTCTTTGCGGATCAGAAATTCGGTGGCGCTCTTCACATTCGGCCAGACCCGTTTCAGGAATGCGTCATCCGCCGACATTTGGTGCTCGCGAT
>JBFJYX010000384.1:0-2670 GCA_041622415.1 Pontiella sp. | reverse complement strand
TGACATCCCAGTTCGCGATTTGCGACTTGTCGTCCGCCCTGAAGCGCCAGCCGATGCCCCATTCTCCTGACATCCAGTGCGCCGCAGGCACGACACGGACGACGGTGAGCAGGCCCGTGTTCTCCGCAAACTCGTAGCCAACGCCGCCCACGCTGATGCTCCAGACCCCGTTGCTCTCCGCAAAAGCTCCGGCTGTACTTTTCAGGCTGAAGGTCGGGCCGAACGTTTCATCAAGGCCGGCGGCGTCCACGAGCTGCCACGAATCGCCCTGCGCGGGTTTGGCGGCCGGCAGATCCAGCATAAAATCACCTTCCAGCGTAACGGTTCCCGAACCTGACAACGCGTTGTTGACGCCATTCGACCCGATGATGAAGGCCAACTGTGCGTCATCGGACAATGTCAATGCGCCATCTACCGTCGTGTTACCGGTGTAGGTATTGATGCCGGAAAACACCGTCAGGCCGGTGCCCGTCAGCGTGATATTCCGGGATGCCCCCTCGATGCCTTTCGCAAAGATCAGGCTCCCGGATCCGTTGTGCGTGATGTCCAAATCGCTTACAAGCTTGACCACTCCCAGGGTATTCGATCCATTCAGGTCGGCCCCGATCATCTTGTTTCCGCTCGCTGCCGCATCGACCGTCAGCGTGGAGTTCCCGGAGTCGGAGGCGAAGGTTAAATTACGGGCAACCGTCTCGTCGTTGGCTCTAAGCCCGATGGCGGTTGCCCCGGTATTCGAACCTTTAAATTCGAGAGATTTTACAATGCGATTCGATCGGACCCACTGATCCAGGTTTGCAGTTCCGGCGATCTGAATAACCGCCGTGTTATCAAAAACGGGATTCACCGCCTCCCCGGACGTCCCCTCCCAGTTAGCGTCGACATTCCAGCTGCCATCACTGGTGCCGTTCCAAACATAAACCGCCGCCTGCGCATTCACGGCCGCCAATCCAACCAGGCCCGAAACCAGCAGCGGGGCCGCCTTATTCAAAGAAGCCATTCGCGATAGAAAATTGCTGTTCATAGATCAACTCGACTTTCCTCTTATCAGACGGTTTATCTTCATTTATCGATATTGCAACCGGCCCTGCCCTGCGCGAAACCTATGATGAGGGAGTAAGATTGGCGGCCATGGCCGGGATGACGCCGGAATGCGGCCCGCCCTCGGTGATGGCCTGCTCTCATTCACATCTCGTCAGCCGTGACGACGCCGTCTCCGTTTTTGTCATAGGCGTTACTGAACTGACGCTCAAAAATGGATGCAAACTCCTCGCGGGTCAGCTGACCGTTTTTATCCCGGTCTACGCTTTTAAATGATTTATGGGTATGCTCATCCGGAGTGAGGAGCCCGTCCTTGTTTTTATCCTTCCGCTCGAAGCCGGCAGCAAAGAAGCCGACGTATTCCGCCTCGGTGACCTGCCCGTCCCGGTTGGTATCCAGTTCCAGCAGGGCCGCCGCTGACTTCCCGCCGGAGGATTTCGATTTCTTCTCCGCTTTCTTCGGCTTCGTAGCGGCGGATTGACCGGACCCGAACGGGATCGCGGTCTGCGAGTACGGCTTTTTTCCAACCTCTGGATAACTGCGCATAAAATTATTTTCATCAATCACATTGATGTAATAGTGCGTTGTGCCCTCCGGCAGTTCCGCGGACACACTGGAGCCGGATAGAACGGCTGCCGGCGCCCGGAACCACTCTTCGTAACGCTCGCCGCCGTTGAGGGTATAAATCAGGTCGGCCCGCACCACCCGCGCCCCGTTTTCCTGAACAGCAAATTCAGCCACGCGCCCGTGCTGCTGGTGGGAAAGAACAGAACACGCCTTCTCTTTATTCGGCAGCTCCCCCCGGTAATCCGGATTGTAAAAAGGATAACTGGCCTTCATTCCGGTCAGCATCTCCGTGAGCTTCTGATTCATCGCCCGGGTTTTTTCGGGCATGGCGGCGGCCAGGTTTACGGCCTCTTCAATATCGCCGCGCAGCTGCCGGTTCCCCTGCGTTTCATAAAGGCGGAAAAGTTCCAGCTCCGGGGTTGCATCATTGTTCACATGGTCGTAGTTGCGAACCAGTTTGTAATCGCCGATGCGGATGGTGCTCTCCTTGGCGCTTCCATGCGGAAAATGCCACATCATGGTGTCGCGCACCGAACCGTCCGCCTCTTTGACCAGCACAGGATTGGTCGGATCGTTGAGCAGCAGTCCGGAAATATCCAGGCCGTCGAGGTTCTTTCCCTTCGGCAGCTCCGAACCGGTCAGCCCCAGAATGGTCGGATAAAAGTCGAGCCCGTTGACCATTACATCGCTCTGCACGCCGCGGGGAATTCCGGGGCCGGTAATAATCAGCGGCACGCGCGTACCGCCTTCCATGGCGGAAATCTTGCCGCGCGCCAGCGGCGCATTATCGGTATAGCGTTCTTTGGCGCTGCCCTCCATGCCGCCGTTGTCCGACGTAAAAATGATATAGGTGTTTTCGCTCAGCATGTGCCCGGGCCAGCGCGGATCTTCGGTGGTTTCCAGATAGCGGAAAACCTGACCCACATAATAATCAAGCGACTCCACCATGGCGCAGTAGAAGGGATTCAGCTGCCCCGGCACCTCTTTTTTGTTGGTGTGCTTCGGATCCACACCCAGCTTTTCCACATACTTGTTCAACAGCGCTTCATTGCGCGTCATGATCGG
>JBFJYX010000383.1:0-2690 GCA_041622415.1 Pontiella sp. | reverse complement strand
ATGACATCGGAGCTGATGGCCACCAGCCCGATCAGCCCCAGCCCCGTCGCGGCCAGAATAAACAGGCCGATAGCAAAATAATGCGGTCTACTGCTCATCGTGTTCTCCCATGAAGAATGCAGGGGCTGCGACGCGGTATTCAGAAAAGACCGCCGCGGGTTGAGGTCCCCGGTTGCTGCTGCTGAAATCCGAACGCTTCATCTGTCTTCTCCCTTACGATTAAAGAAATTCCGGACCCACTCGTCCTCGGCGGTTTCCCGGAGTTCTTCCGGATTTCCTTCCGCGACAATCTTTTTGGTCCGGGCATCCAGCATAATCACCCGGTCTGCAATTTTATAAATACTCGGCAGTTCATGCGTCACCACCACAAACGTGATCTTCAGGGTGCGCGACAGTTTAATAATGAGCCCGTCGAGCTCATCGGCCGTCACCGGATCGAGTCCGGCCGAGGGTTCATCCAGAAACAGGATTTCGGGGTCGAGCGCCATGGCGCGGGCAATGGCGGCGCGTTTTTTCATGCCGCCGCTGATTTCGGACGGCATCAGGTGGCTGTATTCCGCCAGGCCGACCAGGCCCAGTTTCATGCGGGCAATCAGCTCCCGCGCCTCGCGGTCGAGTTCGGTGAACTCCTCCAGCGGCAGGCAGACATTTTCCAGCAGTGTCATCGAGCCAAACAGGGCCCCGCTCTGATACATCACGCCGAACCGCCGGATTAAAGCCTCCCGTTCCCGGCCGTAGCTGCTGACGACGCTCGTCCCGCCGATCCGAATATCGCCACCGGCCGGCGGGTACAGACCGATCATATGTTTCAGCAGTGTCGATTTGCCGCAGCCCGATCCCCCGAGAATCACAAAGATCTCCCCGCGCTTCACCTCAAACGACAAGGCATCGAGCACCAGCGTGTCGCCGTAGCGCGCGGTCATCTGATCTACGGTTATAATCGGTTCCGGCATCAAATCCCCAAAAAGAAAAACAGCACGGCAAAAATGCCGTCGGCTATGACGATCATCGTGATCGAGCTGACCACCGCGCGGGTGGCTGAATGCCCCACGGCGCTGGCCCCCTCGCCGGTCCGCAGTCCGCAAAGGCAGCCCGCACTGGAAATCAGCAGGCCGAACACCAGAGCCTTCAGCAGGCCGCCCAGCAGATCGGTCGGCGTCACCGCCGCAATGGCGCGGTTCACATAAGTGACCAGCGGGAAACCCAGCTGCGGACTGATCATCACCGCCGCCCCGCCGATGAGGCCGGCCAGGTTGGTCATAATAGTTAAAAGCGGAGTCATCAGCGTCGCGCCCAGTACGCGCGGAATGACCAGGAAGCGCACGGGATCGAGGCCCATGGTCGTAAAGGCGTCAATCTCTTCATTCACCTTCATGGTGCCGATCTCGGCGGCGAACGCCGAGCCGGTACGCCCCGCCACAATGATGGCGGTAATCAGCGGCCCCAGCTCGCGGACCACCGAAATGCCGACAAAATCGGCAATGTAAATCTCCGCACCGAACTGCTTCATCAGGACCGCGCCCTGGAATGCCATGATCAAGCCGACGAGAAAGCCGAGCATTCCAATGATCGGAAGCGCCTGCGGGCCGCTCGCCTCGACCACCGTCATGAGGTCCCGCCCGCGGATATGCCCCGGCTTCAGCAGCGACCGGCCCAGGCCGACGGCCAGCTCGCCCATAAACGCGATATGCTCTTTCAGGCCGCACATTGCGATGCAGAACGCCTTGCCGACCTCCTCCACGAAATTTTTCCAATCCCTGGAAACCGGTTCACGCGCGGCGTCCAGCGGCCCCGAGGCATAGAGGCTCAGCATAGAGGCGATATCCTCCTGCAATCCGTGGAATTCGAGGGCGATGTTGCGGCGGCCGCACACCTGCCGGATATACACCAGCAGGGCCGTGCCGGCCCCGTCGGCAAATGAAATGCCCGACCCGTCCACGTGGACGGCCGTTAGACGGGGTGTTCCCAGGTCCTGTTTAAGATCCGGCCAGACGGCGGCGATGGATTCCGCATGGAGGCGGCCGGAAAGGGCGAGACGAAGCTGACCGTTTTGAACGGTTCTCCTGCAGACTGCTTCTGCACTGTCGTCTCGGTTGCGCATGATTAATGTTCGTGGTTGCTGATATGCTCCTCGCAGAAACACGCTCCACAGGAGGAGCAGTAGCGGAAATGCATCGTCGGGTCGCTCTGGTCGGTGACCCCGCACACCTTGCATTCGTGCATCACTTCCGCCTCCACTTTCCGGTTTTCCGCAACAAATTCCTTGCGGCGTTTGCCCGCTTTGATGTTCACGACAAAACTTTTACCGAAAAAGAGCGCATAGTTGATGAAGGCCGCAATGACGCCCAGCTTGTTGCCGATCGCCTGGGCCGAACCCACGCCGTTGGCCGGCGCAAACAGGGTCAGCAGATAAGCAACCGCCGTAATAATGCCCAGCCACTTGACCTTCACCGGCAGCACAAAAAAGAGCCGGAATTCCACATTCGGAAACAGCGTGGCGAAGGCCAGGAAAGAGCAGCCCAGAAAATAGGTATTGGTGATGATGACGCCGGGGTTGATAAACGCCATCGCAATGGTCAGCAGATACCCGCATAGAATGAACAGATTAAACCGGAAGGTACCCCACTGGTTTTCCAGCGAGGTGCCGACGAGGTAAAAGACATAAAATGCGAAGAACAGCCAGAGCGGAT
>JBFJYX010000382.1:0-2693 GCA_041622415.1 Pontiella sp. | reverse complement strand
TGAACCCGGCAAAAATTTTGACCACGTCGTGGAACAGGTCCTCGTTCTGAATCTGGACGCGGAAGAGGTTTTTATTGTCGTGCTGCCGGGGGTCGGCTTCATCGCGAACATGGCGCAGGAAATTTTCGGTCAGCACTTCCGGCGTGGGGGCGCGCAGCATTTCCTCCACATGGGCCGGCACATTGAGGACCTGCGAAATGGCCGAGAGCACCTTGATATGGACATTCGACTGGCTCGAAGGCGCCACAATGAAAACAAACAGCCGAACCGGTTTGCCGTCCATCGCCGAAAAATCAATGCCCTGCGCGGTGGAAAGAATGCCGACCACAAAATCCTCCACGCCGTCGAGCCGGCAGTGCGGAATGGCAATGCCGTTGCCGAAGCCCGTGGTGCTGAGTTCTTCGCGGTCGATCAGCCCCTGCAGAATCGTCGATTCGTTCACTCCGGAAAGCACCGGCGATTTTACAGCGAGGCGCGCGATGGTTTCCAGCAGCTCTTTTCGGTCTGAGCACGTGGCCCGGGTTTGCACACATTCATTTCTCAGCACTTCAATCAGGTTCATGGTCGGCTCCGCTTGGCGTTTCCAGCCGTTTTTTTCCGCACAAAGTTTGGCCCTGCGCGAGGTTGACGCGGCTGATTTACGGTCCATACTTTATGGGTGATGAAGAGGTCCGTCCAGATTCTATTGCTTGCTGCGCTTTTTCCAATGCTTGGAAACGCCCGTGATGAGACGCTTGAAGAGCGTAAACAGCGGATAACGCGGAAATATCTGCGGGAACGCGCCGCCGTGACCCAGAGCGATCTGACCGTCCCCACCGATATGCTGGAGGATGAGCGCGTCACGGAATCGGAAAAGTTTGCCGAAACGATGGTGGACCTGGACCGGCAGGAATCGGCCGCCGCACCGATTATGCCGCCGCCGCCGACCGTGCCGGTGCCGCGCACCGATGCCAACTGGCTGCTGGACGGGGCCGACGAAATCACCGATTTTGATGCATACGGAAATCCGGTCGAGTCTTCGATCGACTCCGGGGGTGACCTGTGGTCGGCCTGGGGCACGGAAACGGAGAGCCGGGAGCAGCAGCGGTCGGAAAGCCGGCGTTACGACCCGTATTCGCGCGAAGAGCGCGGCATCTACGGCAACCGCGATGAGCGCAGTATCCGGGGGACCATCTCCGGCGGGCCGGCATCCGCCGAAACCCGCTCCGATCTGTTCGGCCGGCGCCAGAGCCAGCCCACCTATACCACCGGCTTCGGCCTGCAGGGCGATCGCCGCACGTACGGACCTTCCCCCGAGCAGGGTCTGCTGAATTCAACCTTCGGGCAGCGCAGCAGCGGCACCGAAAGCGATCCGGTCAGCACGGAAAGCGAGCGGGAACTCAACTACACGCCCTATAAAAGTCCGTATCAGCAGAAGAAGGAACTGCAGAACCAGCCGACCTGGTCCACGTCCGGTTCGGAACAGGAGCAGTACAAACGCTCCGATTCCTACGAGCAGTGGAAAACCCGGAAAAAGGCCTGGGACCCGACCGCGGACGACGCCTACGTGGATGAGCTGATGAAGCAGAACCGGCGGTAAAGCCGGCGACCTGCGGTCAGAGTTCTTTGTAGTTGATCAGCTTTCCCTCAACGACGACGACTTCATATTTGGTCTCGTCAAAGGAGCGGCTCAGCGCTTTGGCCTTGCGCTGCATATCATCATGCGTGACGAGCTCATACCCGCTGTCGCGCGGCTCTTCGGCATAGGTGTAGTAGAGATATTCCGCGCCGTCCTTTTCAACGGTATAGTCCGGTTCGCCCAGCACGGCGATAAGCTCGGAGCGGCTCATGCCCTCCTGCACTTCGCTGAGTTTCCAGGGTTTGAATGTCGTGGAACATCCGGTGGCCAGTAATACCACCAGCCCCGCCGCTACAAAGGATCTCATTGTTTTCATGGAAACAGAATAGTTCCGGCGATTGGAAATGTAAACCTCAGGCTTGGCCTTCTTCCGGGGTCCCGGAGGCCGCGCTGCCGCCATCCGATGCGGCCGGTTTTTCTTCCGGCTTCTCTTCGGCTTCCGCTTCCGGCGCGGTGGCAACCGCTTCCGGGTTTTCGGCAAGCTCCGGCAGTTTGCCGGTTTTCATGATCGCATCGACTTCAGCAAAATCGAGGACTTCGCGTTCGATCAGGATTTCGGAAAGGGCAATGAGCTGCTCTTTGTTATCCAAGAGAATCTGCATACATTTATCGTACGCGTCGGTCACGATGCGCTGCACTTCTTCGTCAATCAGCTGGGCGGTCTTTTCGCTGAATTCCGACGAGCCGGTAATGCCCTGGCCGAGGAACACCGGCTGGTTGTTGGAGCCGAGATTCTGCGGACCGAGCTTTTTGCTCATGCCGTATTCGCAGACCATCGCCCGGGCGATCATCGTGGAGCGCTCAATATCGTTGTGTGCGCCGGTGGTCACATCCCCGAAGATCAGCTCTTCCGCCGCACGGCCGCCCATAAAGGCCACCAGGTCGGCTTCGAGCCGTTTCTGGCTCTGCGTGTAGCGGTCTTTTTCCGGCAGCTGCATGGTGGCGCCCAGCGCCCGTCCGCGCGGAATGATCGTGACCTTATGGATCGGTTCACACTCGGGCATATGATACATCGCGACGGCATGGCCGGCTTCATGATAGGCCGTCAGTTTTTTCTCTTCGGCATCGAGCACAT
>JBFJYX010000381.1:0-2744 GCA_041622415.1 Pontiella sp. | reverse complement strand
CGGCGGGAACGTGGCGCTGGACGTGGCCCGCGCGGCCGTTCGTATGGGAACCAAAAGCGTATCGATCGTCTGCCTCGAAGAGCAGGATAAAATGCCCGCGCACGATTTTGAAGTTCGCGAAGCCATTGAAGAAGGCGTGAAGCTGTACACCGGTGTGTCCACCAAACGCATCTATAACGACGCCTCCGGCAAGAGCAAACTCGAAGTGCTGAAGGTCGACGCCATTGACTTCGATGAAAAAGGACGCATGACCGGATTCTCGACCGCGGAAGGGACAGAACAATCCATCGATGCCGACGTGGTTGTGATGGCCGTGGGTCTCTCGCCGAGCACGGTCCCGTTTAAAGACGAGCTCAGCCTGAATGCGAACCAGACAGTTCAGGCCAACGAAAAAACCCTGCAGTCTTCCGACCCGATGGTCTTTGCCGGCGGCGACGCCGTGCTGGGTCCGTCCATTATCTGTGAAGCCATGGGACAGGGCCGACGGGCCGCGTATTACATCGACCGGTTCATAAAAGGTGAAGATCTCGACGTTCCGTTTGAGTCGGATCTGGAAATGGCCGACAAAGAAGCCATCGTCGCCTGTTCGGGCAGCTGCTCCTGCATACCGCCGACCGCGCTGCGTGAGCATGAACCCAAAAAACGCATTCAGAGTTTTGAACCCTATGAAGAAACGATGACCGAGTCTGAAGCGCGCGACTCCGCCAATCGCTGTTTGGGGTGCGGCGAATGCTCCCAGTGCCAGGAGTGCGTCAACGTCTGCCCCGGCGACTGCATTAATTTTAATATGCGTACCGACCACCTCGAAATGAACGTGGGCTCCGTGATTGTTTCGACCGGCTATGAGATTCTGGATCCCGCCGGGAAAGAACTTATGGGCTACGGGCGGTATCCCAATGTTATTTCCGGCCCGCAGATGGACCGCCTGCTGGCCCCGACCCGCCCCTACAACGGCGTGCTGCGCCCGTCGGACGGCAAGGAACCGGAAAACATAGCCATCGTGCTGTGCAACGGCTCGCGCGATCACACGGTATGCAACCCCCTCTGCTGCCGGATCGGCTGCATGTATTCCGCCAAACATGCGCAGCTCGTGATGGGCGCACTGCCGCTGGCCGATGTAACGATCTACTACATCGATCTGCGCGCGTTCGGCAAAGGCTACGACGAGTTCTATGAACAGTCCAAAGGCATGGGCGTGCAATACACCAAAGGCAAGGTGGCGCGCATCGACGAACTGGAAGACGGCAACCTGAAGATTCACTACGAAGATATGGAAGGCGAAGGCGGCCTGCAGACCGCGGAGCACGACATGGTCGTGCTGACGGTCGGCTTCCTGCCCAACCTGGAATCGCTCAAGCTCTACAAAGGCGGCGAGGTCGAAACCGACGAGTTTGCCTATATCAAAGAACCGGACGCAATCGCCCAGCCGGGACGCACCAACATCGACGGCCTGTTTGCCGCGGGCACCGTGATCGGGGCGCGCGACATTCCGGATACTGTTTTACATGCCTGTGCCTCTTCAGCCCAGGCGGCGGGGTATGTTCAAAAACTGAGGAACGCCTGATGCAGCTGCGCAGCATATTTTTGATTTTGGATTGTAGATTGCCGATTTTCGGGTCTGCGACGCCCTTCTTAGAGAGAAGGCCAACGCCGCCTGAGTTCGATCAATCGGAAATCAACAATCGGCAATCGCCAATGCACGGCCAATCAATCGAGGTTGCATGATTATGAAACGTGAAACAAACCGAAGTTTGAGAGGAAAGAACTGATGGCTATTGGAAGAAAAATCGGCGTTTTCATCTGTCACTGCGGCGGAAACATTTCGGACTATGTGGACGTGGCCCGGGTTGCGGAGGCCGTGGCTTCCGAACCGGGTGTGGTGGTTTCCAAAAACCATATGTTCACCTGTTCCGATGCCGCGCAGCAGGAGATGATTGACGACATCAAAGAACTCGGGCTGGACGGACTCGTCATTGCCTCCTGCTCCCCCAAACTCCATATGTTTACCTTCCGCGGCATGGCGGAACGCGGCGGGATTAATCAGTATCAGTATGTGCACGTCAACCTGCGGGAACAATGCTCGTGGGCCCATACCAACGATAAGATCGGCGCCACGGAAAAAGGCATTGCCCTGGTCCGCGCCGGCATTGCCAAAGCCGCGCTCTCCACGCCGCTGACGGCCCTGAGGGTGGACACCATTCCGAAGGTCCTCGTGATCGGCGGCGGCGTCAGCGGCCTGCGCGCGGCCCTCGCCCTTTCCGACATGGGGCTTTCGGCCTTTATTGTTGAGCGGCAGAAAGCGGCCGGCGGCGCGGTGAAAAACTGGGGCCGAATGGCGCCGGACAATCAACGCGGCAGCGACATCGTGAAGAACCTGCTGGAGGAAGTGAACCGCCGCGAAAACATCATGCTGTATACCGATGCGGAAATGATTGAAAAGAAGGGCTATATCGGCGACTTCCAGGTGACGCTGCGAGTGGGCAAACATCAGGCGGTTCAACTGCAGGTGGGCGCTATGATCGTGGCCACGGGCTATGACAACTATCAACCCGCGGAGGGGGAATTCGGCTACGGCCGGGAAGGCGTGGTCACCCTGCCGGAGTTCCGCGACCTGGCCGACAGGCAGGAAGGCGCACTGACCTACAAAGGGAATCCCGTAAAGAACGTGGCCTTCATCTACTGCGTCGGCAGCCGGCAGAAAAAGAGCGAAACCTGTCCCGAGCCGAATCAGTACTGTTCACGCT
>JBFJYX010000380.1:0-2768 GCA_041622415.1 Pontiella sp. | reverse complement strand
GTGCATTGTTCTGAATTTTCAGTATCCACCGATGAAACATCCTGGTCACAGAACACTTGGGTTACGACTAATAACACAACTAAGATGATATGCAGTTTCATTTATATTCTCTGGCAAATAGCGTGTTGAATTGAATGTTCATATGCTGATGAAGGGCAGAGGGGCTTTATTTTGTGAATACGCTGTTGCGTCTGTTCCCTTCTGCTTTCTACATCGACCGTTGCTGAAGGTAGCGGTTGGGGGAATGGATTGAAAGTGTGTAGTTTCTTTTGTTAAGCGGGAATGGGGAAGAAAGTGCGGGCGGGTGTTTTGCGCTGAGAGCGGGGCGGCCGGTCCTGATCCGGGTGCAGCCGGAAGGTATGGTTGCGCGGATATTCGGGCCGGGGAAGCGGCGCGGGAGTCGTCCGATTTTACCGAGGCCGGTTTTGACATGGGGGCGGGGGGCAATTATGGTTCGCGCCTTTGGTTGAGCCTCTTTGAGGCCGTTGAAAGTTAATGGTTATTGGTTACTTGTGCAGCCGTCAGGATGACGGCGGTACGTACCGCAGGCTTCCAGCCTGCCTCTGCGATTGAACAATTAACGAATAACGAGGCACGATTAACCGGAACCGCGGGGTTCCATACAGAGGATTTTAAGATGAGAGTGAAAGCATTCAGAGCGTGGCGTCCGGCGGAAGGCAAGGCGGAGAGCGTGGCATCGGTTCCGTATGATGTGGTGGACACGAAAGGCGCGGCGGCGCTGGCGGAAGGCAATCCGGAAAGTTTCCTGCACGTGGTTCGTGCGGAGATTGACCTGCCGGAGGGCACAGATCCTTACAGCGATGCGGTGTATGCGCAGGCCAAGGCGAATATTGAGCGCTTCAAAAACGACGGCATCCTGATTCGTGAAGAGGAGCCGGCGCTGTATCTCTATTCGCAGCAGATGGGCGATCACCTGCAGTACGGCATTGTGGCGACCTGCCATTTCGAAGATTACGAAGAGGGCAAAATCAAGATTCACGAAAAGACGCGCCGCGTGAAGGAAGAGGACCGCATCAAATATGTGGACACGCAGAATGCGAATACCGGTCCGGTATTCCTGGCCTATCGTGATTCCAAAAAAATCAACGCGCTGGTTGAAGAAACCAAGGGCTCGGAGCCGCTTTATAAATTTACGGCGGAAGACGGCGTGAAACACACGGTCTGGAAAATGGGCAACGTGGCTGAGCTGGAAGCGGCGTTCGGCGAAATTCCGGCGACGTATGTGGCGGACGGGCATCATCGTTCGGCATCGGCCGCGAAAGTCGGGGCCATGCGCCGCGATGCAAACCCGAACCACACCGGCGAGGAGCCTTATAACTATTTCCTGGCCGTCATGTTCCCGGAAAGCGAACTCAAAATTCTGGCCTACAACCGCGTAATCCTGGCCCTGCCGGGCTCGGAAGACGAATTTTTCCAGGCCTTGGAAAAGCAGTTCACCATCGAGAAAAACGGTAAAGCCGTGCCGGAAAAATCCGGTGAGATCTGCATGTATATGCATGGTGCGTGGAGCACGCTGACGCCGAAGCAGATGCCGGAGGCGACCGATCCGGTGGCGGCGCTCGACGTGAGCATCCTGCAGAACGATGTGCTGGCGCCGATTTTGAACATTGAAGATCCGCGCGAAAGCAACGATATCGATTTTATCGGCGGTATTAAGGGCACGGAAGAGCTGGAAAAATGGGTGGACGACGGACGCGCGGTGATGGCGTTTTCGATGTATCCGACTTCGATGGATCAGCTGTTTGCGGTGGCGGATGCCGGCATGCTGATGCCGCCGAAAAGCACCTGGTTTGAGCCGAAGCTGCGCTCCGGCCTGCTGGTCAATACGCTGGACTGAGCGGCGCCTGCCGAACGCGCCCGGGAAGGTGACCAAGGGTAGGGCCGCTTCGATGAAGCGGAAGAGGGTAGGGCTGCTTCGATGAAGCGGCCGCTCTTGGCGGACCTGCCGGGCTTAGACGGACGGATCGTCGATCCGTCCCTACCTGGGGACCTGCTTGGTTTAGACGGACGGATCGTTGATCCGTCCCTACCTGGGGCGCATTGCAGGTAGGACCTGCCGGGTTAAGACGGACGGATCGTCGATCCGTCCCTACCTGGGGGCGCATTGCAGGGGGACCTGCTTGGTTTAGACGGATGGATCGTCGATCCGTCCCTACCTGGGGGCGCATTGCAGGGGGGACCTGCGGGGCTTAGATGGACGGATCATCGATCCGTCCCTACCTGAGGACCTGCCGGGTTAAGACGGACGGAGTGTCGATCCGTCCCTGCCTGGGGGGACCGGTTTTTGCCGCACAGAGAGATGGAACTGTGCGGCTTTTTTGTGTCTGGAAATCCTTGTGAATAAGCGGTAGCTTTTTGATCTTCTTATAAACGGTCAGGGGGTTCCGGTGGATTTGCGTGAGCATACGAAATGGGTGGGGGTCCTTTTGCTGTTGGGCCTGTTGGCGGGGTTCCAATGTCTGGAAGCCGCAACACTTCTGGGCGAGTCGACGGAAGTCCGTGAGTCTGATGATGATGACGACGATGACGACTTCTCGATTTTCGGTCTGTTTAAAGGGTCGGATGATGATGATGATGATTCTTCGTCGAGTTCCTATGTGGAGGTGCAGGCGTCGGGGGCATCAGGCGGATCGGATATACTGGCGGGGCTGGAGGAGGATCTGTCGGCGGATGTGCCGACCAACTGGGTGCCGGCGCGGCTGCGTACGAGTTTTGAGATGGGGCTGCAGCGGTGGGATCCATTCAGC
>JBFJYX010000379.1:0-2769 GCA_041622415.1 Pontiella sp. | reverse complement strand
CGGCCGCTGCTCCGGCGAAAAAGCCGACAGCGGTTAATCAGCGCCGGCTGGGCAGCGGTTTCCGCCGGCAGGAGGAAAAGCCGGCTGAGCCCGAGCTGACGCCGGAGGAGCAGGCCGCGAAGCGTGAAGAGATTCGTGCAAATCTGCAGCAGTATCAGATGGAAGTGCTTCGCCAGGGTATGCCGCCGCTGCCGATTCCGCTCACGCAGGAGATGGATGATCAGCTGGTGGAAGAGGGTGTACTCCCGCCGGCGGGGCCCTGACGGTAACGCCGTTTAATCCAGTCCGGACACTGCCGGACCCGTGGGGTTTCGTGGTCGCGCCTGCGCGCTACTCCTCATCGTAATCCACGTCTTCCGTGACGCGGAGGATTTCATCGATGGTGGTGACGCCGGCGAGCACTTTATCCCAGCCGTCATCGCGCAGTACTCTCATGCCGCTGTGTTCCAGCGCCTTGGCTTTGATTTCAGCCGCGGAAGCGTGGGCGATCACCAGCGGGCGGATTTCGTCGGTGACATGCAGGATTTCAAAAATGCCGGTACGGCCTTTGTATCCGTTGCCGCGGCACTCATCACAGCCGACGGCTTCATAGATCGGGCCTTCTGTTTTCAGGCGTTCAATCGGGAAGTTGTGTTCGCGCAGGAAGGCGATGTCGTGTTCCTTCGGCTGTTTGCAGTTGTTGCAGAGGCCGCGTACGAGTCGCTGGGCGACGATACCTTCGACCGAGGAGGCCACGAGGAACGGTTCAATGCCCATGTCGAGCAGACGGGTGACGGTGCTGGCCGAGTCGTTGGTGTGAATGGTACTGAAAACCAAATGGCCGGTCAGTGCGGCGCGGATGGCGATTTCGGCCGTCTCCTTGTCGCGGATTTCCCCGACCATAATGACGTCCGGGTCCTGGCGGAGGAAGGTGCGCAGGGTGTTGGCGAAGGTCAGGCCGATTTCCGGGCGCATCTGCACCTGGTTGACGCCCTTCATTTCGTATTCAATCGGGTCTTCGGCCGACATGATTCGTTTGTCGACCGAGTTGATGGTGTGCAGCCAGGCATAGAGGGAGGTTGATTTGCCCGAGCCGGTCGGGCCGGTGACCAGCAGGATGCCGTGCGGGCGCGTGATCATTTTTTTCAGCAGGGAGGAGTCGTGTTCGTTGAGGCCGAGGTCGGCCATGGTGACGAGGCCGCCGCCGCGCATCAGCAGGCGGAGGCTGACCGATTCGCCGTAGACGGTCGGCATGGTGGAAACACGCACGTCGATTTCGGCCCCTTTGATGCGGACGCTGATGCGGCCGTCCTGCGGCAGGCGTTTTTCGGCAATATCCATATTGGACATCACTTTAATACGGGAGATGACCGAGGATTGGAAACGCTTGAGCTGCGGGGGCATCGGGGTTTCGTGGAGCACGCCGTCGATGCGGTAGCGGATGCGCAGGTCGGTTTCCATCGGTTCGATGTGAATGTCGGTGGCGCGGTCCTTATAGGCTTCCCATATAATCTGGTTTACAAATTTGACCACGGAGGCTTCCTGATCGAGCTCACTGAGGTCCTGTTTGAGCAGGTTCTCATCGTCTTCGAGATCGAGTGCGCCGTCTTCCATCATGCGGTCGAGGGTTTCGGCGCCGACGCCGTAGAATCGTTTGGCGGTGGTTTCGATGTCTTCGGTCGGGCTGAGCACGAGCCGGATTTTTGATTCAGAGGCCAGGCGGAGAGCGTCGACGAGGCCGGGGGTGAAGGGGTCGCTGGTGGCGACCTTAAGGCAGCCGTCCTCTTCGGCCAGCGGAATGACATTATATTGAAAGATCGCTTTGGTGGGGAGTTTTTCGAGCACGGCGGCCTCGATCTCGACTTCTTTCAGCCGCAGGAAGGGGAGGTTGACGGCTTCGGCCAGTTTTTCGAGCAGCAGTTCTTCTTTTACGCCGGAGGTTTCCAGTACGGTGCGGCATACCGGGCTTCCGTTTTCGCGGGCGGCCGTCAGCATATCCTGCAGCGGGGTTTCGTCGATGAGCCCGGTGGCTGCAATGAGATCGAAGATTCTGTTCGTTTTAGTCAGCATAGTGCTATGGAATGTGCCATCCAGCCTTTGGAAAAAGCAATCGTTTATTGGTCCGGTCTGTTTGGCCGTCTCAGTGCCGGTGTGGAAGTGTGGACGGCCGGAAATGGCGGCGGTGCAGAAAAAAGCGGTTCAGGCTGTGCATACGGTAAAAAAGCAGGCACTTTCTTTTTTCTTACGGCGTGCTTCTTATTTCCCGGATGCCGGGCCTGCAGGCGGGCGCTTTTTCCGTGTAAAAACGGGAGAAACCGGAAAAGGGGAGAATTTGCTGAAGTTTTTTCGGCTTCGGGGTTGACTTGGTCAGCGGGTTCTATATATTGCGCCGTCTTATTTGCCAAACGCCCTTCGGCTGGCAGGTAGGAACACTTTTTGTGCAACAAGCCATGCGAGTGCATTTTTTTACCGGTGTGCGTCGGGCTTGTTTGTCTGTTTTTTGGATAAAAAGGCCCATGTAGCTCAGTTGGTAGAGCGCATCCTTGGTAAGGATGAGGTCAGCAGTTCAAATCTGCTCATGGGCTCCATTTATTCGATTTGTAAGTAATGATTAACTGAGAGATATCAGGAGGTAAACAAAATGGCTAAGGATAAGTTCGAACGGACAAAACCCCACGTGAATGTGGGCACGATTGGTCACGTTGACCATGGTAAAACTACCACTACCGCTGCAATTACCTGTGTACAGGCTTCTAAAGGCCTGGCTGAGTACATCGCGTACGACAGCGT
>JBFJYX010000378.1:0-2777 GCA_041622415.1 Pontiella sp. | reverse complement strand
TCGCTGGTGATGGCCGTCCCCCGGGAAGCCTCGGGCAGATCGACGACATAGTTGCCGCTGTACCAGAGAAAATGATCATATACGAACGGGTTGCCAGTAATGTAGGAACCCCCTTCGTTCAACCCGTCCAGAAAGCCCAGCCCGTGCGCCATCTCGTGAATGACAATCGTCACAAAATCATACGTTTTCCCCACCGGCACATTTCCGTCCAGACCGAAATAAAAGTCGTCCACATAGTCGGATGAGTAGGTAATCTGAATGTCCCCGTTCGTGGGCCAGAAGTCTTCGCCCAGCAGCTGGTTGGCCAGGCTGCTGACATAGACGGTATCGATTTTATCAAACTCAGTATCCGTGGCATCCGAGGTTCCGTAGGCCAGCGGGCCGGCCTGGCCGAGCACTCCGGGATCCAGCTCATCGATGCTGGCATGGACCACCACCGGAATGGTGCCGAACAGGGTTTCGCCCCAAATCCCGACGGCATATTCCATCGCCGCCCGCCGTTCCGCCCCCGATGTCGGATCATTAAAACCTTCACCCGCGGCGTCCTTATAAACGATGGTAACCGGCAGCGTCCCCGTATCCACGGTTACGGTCAGCGATTCCGTCAGATCGGCCTCGCCCGTGCTGATGATGGAACTCAGCCGCCCGTCGGGAAGTTCATAGGTATAGGAAGACCGCAGCCCCGCCGCATCGGCGGATCCGTCGGTGCAGCAGCCGTCGACCGTGGTGCGCTTGAACGGGATAAGGTCCGAAATGGAAACCAGCGTCCGGTTGGTGGTGCCCGTTGACCGAAGCATCCCGTTCTCTTTGAATTTGAAAACCGGCAGCGTTACAGCATCCAGAGCATTCGTATCCACACGGAACGGCTCCCAACTGCCGCTCATTCGAACCCGGTTATTCGTGAAAGAACCGCGGCTCCAGGCATATTCATCCGCCGCTTCATCATCCTTCGTCAGCTCACGCCAAAGCAGCGGGGTGATTTTTACCGACTCGTCCGACCGCTGATATTTCAGGCCGACGGTTTTTCCCGAGGTGGTATTGCGAAAGACGAGCGTATCACCGTCGGATCCAACGGCAAAATGATGCGGAAACGAGACGGTCTCACTGCCGGTCGGCCCGGCCGTCAACCGGGCGGTCTCCTGCCGGTCTGCATCCACATCAACGCGGCCGATCGGCTCCAGCCGAAGCGCCGCCCCCCAGGCCGGGCCGGCGGCAATAACCGCCGACACCATCAAAACTGCGAACTGCGTGCGGGATAGAGTCATGTTCCTATGTATACCTTCGGGACACCGGGAACACGATTACCGTTTCGTCCGACTTTTCTAACCTTCACGCAGACTCGCGCCCAGCTGCTTGCAGAGGAAATCGATCAGCTTCTGGTGCACCTTGTTGACTTTTTTGTCCGTCAGCGTCTGCCGGTCCGACCGGTAAACAAAGTTATAGGCCAGGCTCTTCTTGCTCTTCTCGATGCCTTTCCCTTTGTAGACATCAAACAGCACAAAGGATTCGAGATCTTTGGGATTGGCTTTCTGAATGAGCTTCACAATGTCTTCGTGCTGCACCGATTCATCGAGCACCAGCGCGATATCGCGGCTCATGGCCGGGAACTGCGCCAACTCCTCGGTCTCTTTAATGACAAAGGTATTTTTCAGCAGCGCCTCGAGCTCGACTTCAGCGGCGGCCACGGCCCCGGTCAAACGCCATTCCGAGCGCGCCTTCCGGTTCACCAGCCCCATTTTCCCGGCGGCTTTACCGCCCAGCAGAACCGCCACCGATTGACCCGCTTCAAATTCCGGATAGTCCTGCGCACTGAACGAGACATCCAGCTTCTGGAATGCGGCCAGCTGTTCAATCAGGCCCTTCATCCAGACATACATTTCCTCGTCGGAAACCGGCGCACGTTTATCGAGCAGCCCGCGGCCCACCGGCCCCATCATGCCCAGCGAAACCCGTTCGGTCTGAACCGGCGCGCCATCCACCCGGCTGAACGTGCGGCCCAGCTCATAAAAACAGGCCTCGTTCACCTGGCGCGAATGGTTGCGGCCCAGGCTTTCAACCAGCTGCGGAATCAGCGACGTGCGCATCACCGACTGATCCATCGAAATCGGATGCGGCAGCTCTTCGCGCTCCGCGTTGTTGTCCGGATCAAACAGGTCGAGCAGCGGATTATTCACCAGCGTGTAATTCATGATTTCGCTGACGCCCAGGCCCTGCAGGTTGTTCCGCAGCCCGGCAACGGCGCGCACGCGCGAATCGTCGGCTTCCGGAATCACTTTCGCCAGCGGGGTCTTCGCCGGAATATTATCCACGCCGTGGATACGCGCGATCTCTTCCACCAGATCCACTTCGCGCTCCAGGTCCAGCCGGAAACTCGGCACCACGGCCACCGCCGTTTCGCCGTTATCCTCTTCCAGGCCGATTTCCAGGGTCTGGAAAATGCCGCGCATGCGGTCGGCCGGAATGTCCGCCCCGATCATATTTTCGATGCGCGTGTAGCTGAACGGGATTTTAATCTGATCTTTCGTTCCCGGATACACATCCACCACACCCGTGCAGAGTTTGGCACCGGCAATCTCGCACATCAGCTGCGCCGCGCGCCGGCTGGCCCGTTCCACGGAATCGGTATTGATGCCCCGCTGGAAACGGTACGCCGCATCCGTCAGCAGGCCCAGTTTTTTAGCCGTGTGGCGAATGGTCGATGTTTCAAACGCGGCCGCTTCGAGCAGAATCGTGGTGGTGGTTTCGCTGATTTCAGAATCACCGCCGCCCATCACGCC
>JBFJYX010000377.1:0-2812 GCA_041622415.1 Pontiella sp. | reverse complement strand
CCGGCCGTCGGCCAGCAGCTGTTCAAGGGTCGGCACGACCGAATTTTTATAGACCGCAAACAGCGGCTGCTTGCGGGAATTTCCAATGATTGGAACCACCGCGTCGTGATCGCCGATCTCACGGATCATGCGGCGGACAAAGGGCAGGTGGATGTCGGGGACATCGCAGGTGGTGATAAAATTCAGTTCGTGGCCGGATGCTTTCAGCGTCGAAAGCAACCCCATCAGAGGGCCGCGGCCGGGCTCGAGATCTTCCACAATGCGGCATTGGCTGAAGGCATATTTTTCTGAACAGCCGCTGACGATGACATGTTCGAAGTTCGGCAGCAGCTGGTTGACAATGGAAGAAAGCATCGGCTGTTCCTGCACCTGCATGACGGCTTTATCCTCGCCCATTCGAGTGCTGCCGCCGCCGCATAAAATGATGGCCGCGGCGTCTTCCTTCAGGCCCCAGCGTTCGTTGCTGAAGACCAGGTCTTCGGGCAGGATATCCCAGCCGTCGCCGTTGACGGTGTTCAGGCAGTCGGCATAGCGGGCCACTTCGGCGACGGCCGGTTTGAGCGGGTCATCGTGCTCTTTAATGATGAAGAAGAGGCCGGGGTCGATAAACGCCCGCGCCCCGCCGGATTCCATCACGATGCAGGCGGAGGTAATGTCCACGCCCTCCGCTTCCAGGGTCTGGAAAAGTTCGGCCAGTCCCCGGTTGAGGTGGGGGCGTTTGACGCGCAGCCAGAACACCTGCGACGCCCCGGAGCGGAACATCCGGTGCGTGTCTTTGTTGTCGTCGGCCGGTTGTTCCACGGAGACCAGGAAGTCCTCCGGGATCTGCCGGTACTCCGCCAGGGTATCGTCAATGGTGGTGACCTTGATTCCGATGACGGGAACGGTTTCGCTCTGTTTGCGGATGGCGCGGCAGAGGAATTCGGTTTTTCCTAAATTACGACCGGCCGCACCGGCCATCAATACGTTGGGCATCCTTCTCATGAAGAAGATTGTACATCGATTTGCGGCGGCGAAAAGGCGCAAGAGGCACAAAAATGAACCCTTTGTGCCTCCCGCCCGGGGCCGGGTTATGAGCAGACTTTTTCCGGGTCGCAGATGTGCAGCTTGTCGAGTTCCTCTTCCGTCGGCAGTTCAATGAAGATGCGGCCTTCGCGAATCTCCACCGGGAAGGTGGTGATGCTCAGGGCCGAATCCGTCAGGCCTTCGCCGGTTTCGAGCGAAAAGGCGTTTTTATGCATGGGGCATACGACTTTCGGCAGGCCGCCGACATCGCCGAGCAGGCCGCGGGAGAGGACCATTTCGCGCTTATGCGGACAGAGGTTCTGGCAGGCAAACCATTTGCCGGCTTTGGCAAAGTTGAACACGGCAATCTGGTGGCGGCCGTATTTCAGCGTATCGCCGCCGTCGGCCGGAATGGCCGACGCTTCGCCGAAGCAGACCCACTGGGTTTCCGCGTCGCCGGACGGTTCCGGCACGAGCGGTTCATACTGTTTCCACGGGGCCGGGCGTTTCTGCCCGCGCACTTCCACCCAGTTGAGTTTGTCGGACTCTTCCGAGTTGCCGTAGTGGTGGAACAGTTTGACCTTTTCGGGATCTTCGAGGGTGGTTTTCCATTCGCACTGATAGGTGTCGACAATGTGCTGCATCTCGGCTTCGAGCTGTTCGCAGATGCCGAGTGAATCGTTGATCACGACATCCTTCACATGCGGGAGGCCGCCTTCGATTTTATCGATCCACGTGGCGGTACGGGTGAGACGGTCCGCGGTGTGGACGTAGTACATCAGGAAACGGTCGATATATCTGATGGCTGTTTCGGTATCGATGTCCTGCGCAAACAGGTCGGCATGGCGCGGGGTAACCCCGCCGTTGCCGCAGACATACAGGTTCCAGCCCTTTTCCGTGGCAATCAGGCCGACGTCTTTGCTCTGCGCCTCGGCGCATTCACGGACGCAGCCGGAAACCGCCATCTTCAGCTTGTGCGGAGAGCGCAGGCCTTTGTAGCGGTTTTCGAGATCGACGGCCATATCGACTGAATCCTGCAGGCCGAAGCGGCACCAGCTGGAGCCGACGCAGCTTTTGACCGTACGCAGCGATTTACCATAGGCGTGGCCAGTTTCGAGCCCGGCGTCCACCAGCTCTTTCCAGATGGCCGGCAGCTGATGCAGCTCGGCGCCGAAGAGGTCGATGCGCTGGCCGCCGGTCACTTTGGTGTAGAGGTTGTATTTTTTCGCCACGGCACCGATGGCGATAATCTGGTCGGGGGTGAGCTCGCCGCCCGGCGCCCGCGGAATGACCGAGTAGGTGCCGTTGCGCTGGATGTTGGCCATGAATTTATCGTTGGTGTCCTGAATCTGCGCATGGTTGACGACGTGGTCGTTCTGAATGGAAGCCAGGATCGACGCGACGGTCGGTTTGCAGATTTCACATCCGGTGCCCTTGCCGTGGCTCGTCAGGATTTCATCGAACGACCGGGCACCGGTCACTTTGATAATGTTGAAGAGCTCGGTGCGGGAATAGGCAAAATGTTCGCAGAGGGACGTATCGATTTCGACGCCCATCTTTTCCATCTCGGTTTCGAAAATATCGGTGGCCACCGCCGCGCATCCGCCGCAGCCGGTGCCGCAGTGGGTCTCGCCCTTGACGGCCGCAAAGGTGGTTGCGCCGTCGGCAACCGCTTTGCGGATATCGCCGGCGGTCACGTCCTTGCAGGAGCAGATCATTTCGTCGTCGTCGTATTCAATGACCACGTCGTTGTGCGCCCCGGTTTTGACCAGCAGGGTTTCGGGTTCCTCCGGCAGCTCCATGCCCT
>JBFJYX010000376.1:0-2819 GCA_041622415.1 Pontiella sp. | reverse complement strand
GACGGCGCCCGTGATTCTTCGCGATCAGCCGAAATGGTATTCCCGCGCGCAGGTCACCTGTGCGATGGGTTTCAACGAGCCGGACAAATCGGAGCAGTCGAATATTCCCGAAGAGGATGCCGCCGACCAGTGGCCGCGCTTTGAGCGCATGCGGCTTCCGTTGGTGGGGCCGTGCCCGGCGCAGAACAACGGCTCGTGGCGCAAGACCTATGAGGCGATGGCCGAGGACCGCGGCCTGCGTTCGGAATACATGGCGCTGCACTGGTATGCCGGCTGTAACGGGGGCAGCCCGCAGAACATCATCAATGTCATCGACAATGTCTACGCCGCCTACGGCAAGCCGGTTTGGATCACGGAGTTTGCCGTGAAGGACTGGAGCGGGAGTTCCACGGGCTGGAACCGTAACGACAACTATAACTGGCTGGCGGAATTCCTCTGGCGCGCCGAGGGTATTGCCCACCTGAAAAAATATTCGATATTCGAGTGGGGCACCGAGGATAACAATGCCGACCCGACCGTGAATGATGCGCCGACCATGGGGCTGCACGTTCGCAACGATAAAAACAACCCCGGATGGGAAGACCTGTCGGAGTGCGGATTGCTGCTGGCCGGATGGGATGGCGATGCAACGGTTCGGGACGGGAAGGCCTACATCTTTCATAACAAAGGCCGCAGCCTGCGCCTGATTGACGATCCGGCCAGCAACACCGTAACCCACGCCAGCATCCTGCATCGCGACACCACCGATCAGTTTATGCTGGAGACGGCGCCGGGCGGTAAAAAATTTATCACCGGCCTGAGCTCCGGGCGTCGCCTGCACTATAACGGGGCGGAGGTCGGGTTCTCACCGGCCGGCACCACGGGCAGTGCAGTGGAATGGGCGTTGGAGGAAAACCAGTATGGCTGGTTTTTCATCAATCATCCCGCCACCGGCAAGCGTCTGCGAATCACCAACGGGAATACCATCGATGTGGATAACGACACCAACACCGGCGGCAACCTGCAGTTCCGTTTTATCCGTCCGGCCCAACCGCTCGAAACCGCCGAAGTGCAGTCGCTGCCCTATGCCGAAAGTTTTGAAAGCGGCATCGGCGCGTGGGCGCAGTCGGCAGTGGATGATTTCGACTGGACGCTGAACAGCGGCTATACCGCCACGACCAACACCGGCCCCGACGCGGCGTCGGATGAAAGCCGGTATCTCTACGTGGAAGGGCACGATGACGGCACGCAATATAAAATCGCGCAGCTCGAATGTGCGTTCGATCTCAGTGCCCCGTCTACGGCGGAGCTTACCTTTGATTATCACATGTACGGCACATACATCGACTACCTGGCCGTCGATGTTTTCGATGGAACCGCCTGGACTTACGATGTCTGGAACCGAAAGAACCAGCAGCACTTCAGCAGCGATGCCGCCTGGTCGAATGCGGTCGTCGACCTCACATCCTTTGTCGGCCGGGATGCGGTGGTGATCCGCTTCCGCAGCAAGCAGAAACAGTGGCATGCCGCCGATACGGCCATCGACAACATCCGCGTCGAGGGCACCATTCCCACGGCCTATGATTTCTGGGCCGAAGAGATCTTTGCCGGGGCACCGCCCGGAACGGATACGTCCGCCTCGGGCAATCCGGACGGCGACCGCTATGATAACGAACTCGAATGGGTGCTCGTGACCGATCCGCTCAGCCCGGATACCGCCGCGATGGCCGTCAGCATCAGCGAGCCCAACTTTATTGTGACCTATGAACGGCGCGATCCGTCGGTGAGCGGGATTGACGTCTATGCCGCCTGGGCGGCGTCGATCACTTCCAATGTCTGGAAAGTCAACGGCGACGGCCTTGTTGATACGCAGATCGGCAGCAGCGGGGATGTACAGACCATGGCGGCGATTGTGCCGCTGGACGGCACCAACAAATTTATCAGCATAGAGGTGGAACGATGATGAAGATTCAGGCAATGGCTGTTTTGCTCTCGGCCCTGGTGGGCGGCGCATCGGCAGCAGCGGAACGGCTGGCCGGCTGGCACGATTTTGACGACGGTTTTCAGTTATACCGGACTTCAGGCTCGCCGAAATCGGCGGATGAATATTTAACCGGCATTTCCGCCACGTTGTACGGCGGTGACGGCACCCGCGATACGTGGGGTTCGACCGACGGTACTTACGGCACATCCATTGCGGTGGAGACGTCGGCCACCGACGGGTCCATGTCGCTGAAGGTGAACAATCCGAACCTGTACCTCACGGTGATCAACAACACCGGCTCCGATGCGGTGCTGGAACAGATCGTGTTCGACCTTGCCAGTGTGGCGACCAGCTCGCCGCAGGACCTTACCCTCTATTATGACAGCGGCGACCTGGCGGTGGCGGATGATACGCTGATCCAGACGATGACCGGGGCCAATGCCACCGGGCTGGGCAATGTGAGCGATTACCTGGACGTGGACTGGTCTTTGAGCGGACTGGCCGATCAGTTGCTGGCGAGCGGCGAACAGGCGGTCTTCCGTTTCACGGTGGCGAACTCGAGCAACAACAGCCAGGCGCTGGGGCTGGATAATCTGGCGGTGCTGGGGCAGGGCACGCCCGGCGACCCGCTGCTGAACTGCATGGCCGCACTTAAAAACCACATCACCGGCGCGTCGACGCTGACGGCTGCGGAGATCAATGCCCAGGCCGATATTTTTGAACAGTATGCCGACGAGGTGGGCGATGCCGAAACCAACATCGTGCAGGTCCTCGACCTCGTCGAAACCTATGAAACCGAAGTCGGCTATCTGTTCAGCACCGGTGAATTTTCCCGCACCGATTCATCGACGGCGGT
>JBFJYX010000375.1:0-2822 GCA_041622415.1 Pontiella sp. | reverse complement strand
CGGCGGCTTCCACGATGCCTCGGATATTTTCGAGCAGGTCTTCGGCGGCGGCTTCAACATCAACGATCTGTTCGGCGGAGGCGGCGGACGCCGCCGTTCGAGCGGGCCGGCGCGCGGCTCCGACCTGCGCTATGACCTCGACGTCGATTTTGAGGAAGCGGCGCTGGGCTCGCACCGTACGCTGACCCTTCCGGTTTCGGAAACCTGCACCAAATGTACCGGCAGCGGCGCGGAGCCGGGCACGTCCAAGACCACCTGCCCGACCTGCGGCGGACGCGGCCAGGTTTCGTCCGGCGGCGGCTTCATCCAGTTTTCCCAGACCTGCCCGGCCTGCGGCGGCGCCGGCGAAACCATTGCCCATCCCTGCTCGGCCTGTAACGGTGCCGGCAGCATCAAGCAGCGCAAGACCATCAAGCTGCGGATTCCGGCCGGCATTGAGTCCGGTTCACGCCAGCGCCTGCCCGGTAAAGGCGAGGCCGGTGCACGCGGCGGTCCGGCCGGCGATCTGTTTATCGTCTTCCACGTCCGCGACCACGAGCTGTTCAAACGCAGCGACCTCGACATCTACTGCGAGGTTCCGGTGCCGTTCCAGATTGCGATGCTCGGCGGCGAAATCGAAGTGCCGACCATTCACGGCGGTGCCAAACTGAAAATTCCGGCCGGTACGCAAAGCGGGAAGATTTTCCGCCTGCGGGGCCAGGGCGTTCAGGATGCCGCGCACGGGCACGGTAAAGGCGATCAGCATGTGCAGGTGAAAGTGGAAGTGCCGGCCCGGCTTTCGGGCAAGGAAAAGAAGGCCATGCAGAAGCTCGTCGAGCAGCTGCACGACAACCACTTCGAAGATACCGCGCGCATGAAAAAACTGGCCGATAAATTTTACGAGCGTAAACGCAAACTCGAATCGGAATAGCGGTTTAACCACCAAGACACAAAGCGTTGTGTGCGTTGTGTCTTGATCGCAGCGGGTGGTTTGGTTTTTTAATGAGAATTAATTCATTAGTTGATGCGGCGGAGCTGGAGAAGGATGTGGCTATTCTCTCTCCGGAGGAGTCGCATCACCTGGCGCGGGTGCTGCGTGTGCAGCCCGGCCAGGAGCTGACGCTGTTTGACGGGCTGGGCGGCGTGGCGGACGGTGTGATTGAATCGGTGTCCAAAACCGCTGTCGAAGTCCGGATTTCCAACCATTGGAAGGTGCCGAAGCCGGCGGTCGAAATCGACCTGATCCAGGCGGTGCCGAAACCGGACCGCTGGGAGCTGGTCCTGCAGAAGGCCGTCGAGCTCGGGGCCACGGCGATCCGCCCGGTGCTGACGAAACACACCGAGTTCAGGCCGAATCCGAAAAGGCAGGCGCGGTGGAGTAAAATTGTCCTGAATGCGGCGCAGCAGTGCGAAGTCCGCTGGCTGCCGGAGCTTCGGCCGCTGGAAAATTTTGATTCAGTTGTTCCAACCCTTGGAACCTATGACCTCGTGCTGGTCGGCTCGCTCTATGAGGGCACCCGGCCGTTTCGCGCGGTCGATATGGCCGGGAAAAAACGGGTGGCGCTGCTGATCGGGCCCGAGGGCGATTTTACGCAGGAGGAGGTACAGGCGGCGGTGGAAGCCGGCGCGGTGCCGGTCTCTTTCGGCGACCGGATTCTGCGGACGGAAACCGCGTCAATTTTCGGTTTAAGTGTTCTGGCCTATGAGCTACTTTAGGTCCTCTTATTTTTAACAGAAACGGGCGCATTTTATGAAGACGACGGTTGTTGCATTGGCAAACCAAAAGGGCGGTGTGGGTAAAACCACGACGGCCATTAACTTTTCAGCCTGTTTGGCGGAAAAGAAGAAGAAGGTGCTGCTGGTCGATCTGGACCCGCAGGCCAATGCCACCAGCGGCCTGGGGCTTGAGAAAGGCTTCGGCTCCAGTATTTTCCCGGCCCTGCTCGGCGAGACCGACGGCGCGAGCCTGATCCGCGAAACCGGCATCAAAAACCTCGACATTATTCCGTCCGAGCTCGATCTGGCCGGGGCGGAAATTGCCATTGCGCGGCGCGATGACTATCTGCACCGCCTGCAGGAGGCGCTCGGCCCGGTGGTGGAGAGCGACGTCTACGACTACATCATTCTCGACTGCCCGCCGTCGCTCGGCATTCTGTTCATGAATGCCCTGAACATTGCGCACGAGGTGATTATTCCGATCCAGTGCGAATACCTGGCACTGGAAGGGCTCGGGGTGATGGTGGATATCGTGAACCAGATTTCCGAAGCCGGGAATCCGAACCTGCACATCAGCGGAATCCTGATGACCATGTATAATGTCAGCACCAACCTCTCGCAGCAGGTCGTGCAGGAAGTGGTGAAGCACTTCGGCGACCGCGTCTTTGAAACCCTGATTCCGCGGAATGTCCGCCTTTCGGAAGCACCGAGTTATGGCAAGCCGGTCACGGACTACGATCCGCATTGCGTCGGGGCCGCGGCCTACCGCAACCTCGCCAAGGAATTTATCAAGCGCAGCAAAAAGGCGGCGTCGGCGTCAGCCGAAGAATCGCTGCCCACCCTCTCCGATGTGGTTCCGCCGGTAGCGGAAGATCCGGCCGTTTAGGTTGATCCTATTTTAATTTTTCCAGCACGCGGGGATCAAGCGGCAGATCGATGGGATCGCCGATTTCCAGGGCCTGGAAGTCGGGATGCACGGGATTGATCAGCAGGTTTGACTCAATGGGCACGATGGCGCTCGGAACCTGAAGAATGGCCGATGATCCTTGTCTGATCCAATGGTTGCCGGTCAACAGGGTGGACGGGTGCGGATGGGGCGTGTTCCATCCTACGGGCAGGGTGGACGG
>JBFJYX010000374.1:0-2887 GCA_041622415.1 Pontiella sp. | reverse complement strand
AGACCGACATGACGGAAATCCAGGTATAGCCGCTGCCCGTCACCAGGTGATCAAACGCATCCTCGTCCATATTGACCAGCTCCTGCTCCTCGAAAACCAGCACAGGCCGGTTTCCAATGGCTGGAACATTCGGTTTCAGCGTCGGCCGCCCGGAACCGGCCACCGTCCGCCCCTCGTCGCGCTTCACAAAAACATCGGCGGCATTTCCGCTCACCTGATTATGCCAGGCCGTCACCCGGTTTCCCTCCCCGGCCTCAACCCCGGCTGCGGCATCCAGATCCAGAAACAGCCCCTCCGTCACCGGAAGAGCAGCGACGCCCGCCCCGCCGCCCGCCCAGCGAAGCGCCCCTTCGATCAGCCGTTCAAACTTTGAATCGCTGTAGATGGCCTTCGTATGCCCGAGTGAAGTGAAAAACGCGCGTCCTCCGTCATATTCATGACACCAGACAAACGGATGGTCGCCCCCCATCTTCTGTTCGCCCTGATACGACTCCTCATCCACCGAAATCAGAACGCGCACATTCTTCCGGGGATTGGAACCGAAGCGGTGCCACTCGTCGGTCACGATCCATTCTTCCGGCAGGTGGCGGGTCGCGGGATGTCGGCGATCCTCCACCACCAGCCGGGCCTCCTGCACTTTCGGGTGATCAATCAACCGGGTGCCGATCAAACCTTCGTACCACGGCTGAAATTCGCCGTCCTCTTTCCAGAGCGCGCCCGCGCAGTGAACGCCCAGAAAACCGCCGCCGTTCCGGATATAACGCTGAAACGCCGCCTGCTCCGCCGGCTGCATCACCGGCCCTTTATTGCCGCAGTTATTATTGAAAACCACGACATCAAAACGGCTCAGGTCCAGCCGGGTCAGGCTCGACGCATCCCGCGTCGAGACGACCTCCCAGCTGTTGGTCCGGCCCAGCCGCTTCACCAGCGCCATCGCCTCCGGCATCGATTGATGCTTAAACCCGTTGTCCGCCTGGAAATTCAGGATTCGAAGTCCCGGACGTTCTTCCGACGCCGCAGGCCGGCAGAAAGCCGCCCACAGCACAGAGACCGACAGTAAAAGGATGCGGTGTTTCATTTTTTCCAATCCCTGGAACCCGCTATCGCAGGACCAGTTTCATAACCTGCCCCGCAGTCAGCGTAACCGGCCCGTTAAGCGCAACCCGCACCCCGCCGTCCTGCTTCAGCAGTTCAGCTTCAATTTCCCGTTCGCCGATCACGACCGTCACCGTTTTGACGTTCAACGCGCGCGGATTCAGTGTGACCGATTGCAGCTTAAGCCGTCCCCAGTTCACAGCCAGTTCCGCCGTCAGCTCGTTTTTGCCGATGGTTTGGCTGAACGTGCCCCACCCTTCGGCCGCCGTGAACGGCGCGCGGAAACTTTCGGGATGAAGGACCGGATCAAAGCCGATCGCTCCGGCGGGGCCGTTATATTCAAATCCGCAGGCCGCGAGGAACACCGCATAGGATGACATGGCGCGCGCATAGTGATCGGAGCACTCGATTTCGTTATAGGGGTTGCGCTTTTCCGGCGCATAGCGGTCGTGAATCGCGCGGGTAACGGCCAGCCCCTTTGTAACGAGCTCCGGCGTGCCTTCGGCGATCATATGCGCGGCGGCCTGGTATTCAAACCCGCTCATGCATTCGTTGAAATAATCATACTGCCAGTGATTCATGAAATCATCTTTCAGCCCGCCGTTGGGCCAGGTGCACATGACCAGCCCCGCATCCCCTTCCCAGGCATAGTAGCGCCCCTTGCGGAAGGTGTCGCGGAAAGTTCCAATGTCCGGAACAAAGTTATATTTCCACAGCGCGTTCAGCGCGGACTGAATCTGCGCTTCGTCATAAAGCCGGCCCAGGCCCAGCTGGTTCGCCCAGAACTGCCCGATCACCTGGTCGATATAAACGCCCGGTCCGACGCCGATCGCCTCGGGATGTGCGGGGTCTTCTTCCTGCACATAGTATTCGCCGTTGTAGAGCGTTTCGATGTTCTTGCTGCCTTTGTTGTAAAGGTCGCGGCACAGGGTTTCGAATGCAGCATCGTCCATTACACCGGCCATTTCTTCGCCGGCACGCAGGGCGGCAATGTAGAGCGAACTGAGCGCATGGACCTTGCCGTACCACGAGGCATCCAGCGTATTGTGCTGTTTGCCGTGCAGCAGCCCGTCGAAATCGCCGTCGTTGCGGTCAAAGTCAATCAGGTAGTTCAGCGCCAGCTTGATCTTCGGCCAGTAGGTTTTCAGGAAGGCATCATCCGCACTGGTCAGATGCTCGCGATAAGACCGCAGCACCGTACCGGCCTGCCCATCGATGGCAATGCCGCCGCCCTCACCCGCTTTCAGCGTACCGCGAAACGGCACCACGCCGTTGGGCTGCTGCGCAAAACCATAGTCGGTCTTTTCCCGCAGGTTGCGTTCGAGTTCCGGGAACAGGCGCGCCATCGCCTGCGCATAGTGCCACACATGCGTGCAGGTGCCCGGACAGCAGTTGACGCCTTCCCAGCCGTAAAACCGCTCGTCCCGAAACAGGTAGCTCACGGTCGTGGCCAGCGTCGACGTGTTCGCCATCGTGCGGTCGAGCAGCCAGTAGGGCAGCGTCGAGTCGTACCAGGTATCGACCCACAGACGGGTCTGTCCGTAGAACGACTCGTTGTTCGCCGCGAGATGCTCGGCCACGGCGCTCGCATCGTTAAACCGCTCGGCGTACCAACGGCCGACCTTGCCCATCCTCTCCAGTTCCAGGTTGGGAAAGTGCCAAGCCACAATGAACGTGACCGTCTTCGACTCACCTGGTGCAAGTTTGACAGATTTGCCCAAGGTGCCGATCAGCGGTTGGCCGTACGGCTGACGCACTTCGTTTGCACCAGCCTCATACAGCGCGTCGCGTT
>JBFJYX010000373.1:0-2909 GCA_041622415.1 Pontiella sp. | reverse complement strand
AGAGTATTCGGCAGGTGGAGGAGCTGGTGAAAAACTATGAGCTGGACCTGATCTGGTTTGATACGCCCGCCGGAATGGATATGGAGCGCGCCAAGCTGTTCAGTGACGTGGTTCGAAAGTATCGCCCGGACTGCCTGATCAACTCGCGGCTCATTCACTCGGGGCGGGGGATTATCGAGCAGCAGTACATGCCGTACTACGACTATGTCTCGATTGCCGACAAGGAAGTGCCTTTGATCAAACTGCCGGTGTATGTCGAATCGCCGGACAGCGTCAGCTCGTCCTACGGCTATAAAACCAAGGGTGAGTGTTACTACCACACCGAAAAGGAAATGCTGCATCGCTTTGTGCGTACGGTTTGCACCGGCGGCAACTCGCTGGTCAATAACGGCCCGATGGGCAACGGGAAGCTCGATCCTGAAGCGGTGCGTATCTATCAGGCCATGGGGGCATGGCTCAAGGTGAACGGTGAATCGATCTATGCCACCCGCCGCAACCCTCTGCCCGCAAGTCCGGAGTGGGGCGACCTCTCGGTCAGCAAAGACGGCAAGGCGCTCTATCTGCATATCCTCGAATGGCCGGAGTCCGGCGTGATTACTTTGGAAGACGTTCCTGCGGCCGCGGTTTCCGCCTCCTGCCTGGCCAATGGAAAAGGCGTGGATTTTCAGCAGCAGGGCGATGTCCTGACCGTCAAACTGCCGTCTGAACCGCTGGATCCCTATGACACGGTGGTGAAAATCGTTTTCCGGGAAAGCGTCGGCGAATAACGCCAATCCGTTTTAAACCCCAGGATCAAAAATGAAGCATGTTTTTTTATCCCTCATCGTTCTCGCGGCGGGCACCCTGCCGGCGGCCGCTAAACGAAATACCTCGTTTGCGCATCGCTTCGACGAAAGCCTGAAGCAGACGCCTGATTCCGAAGCGCGGCTGGAACAGTGGTACACGGATGCCAAGTTCGGGGCCTTTATTCACTTCGGCGTTTATTCGATGCTGGAAGGGGAATATGAGGGGCGCGGGGCGGGCCATCGCTATTCCGAATGGATTCAGGTTTCCGCCAAAATGCCGGCGGCCGAATATCACGCGGTGGCGACGCAGTTCAACCCGACGGAGTTTGATGCGGACGAGTGGGCGGAGACCTTCAGAGATTGCGGCATCCGGTATGTGGTGATTACGTCGAAACACCACGACGGCTTTGCGCTGTTTGATTCGATGGTCAGCGACTACAACATCGTCGATTATACGCCTTTCAGGCGGGACATTATTAAAGAACTCAGCGAGGCGTGTCATAAGCAGGGGCTGAAGTTCGGCGTCTATTATTCGCACGCGCAGGACTGGGACGAGCCGGATGCGCCCTACCTGAACAATAAAACGACCAAGGTGGAAATGTTCCATCCCGATCTGCCGGCCGATTTCAAGAAGGATATGGATCGCTATATAATGAAGAAGAGCCTCCCGCAGGTGGAGGAGCTGGTGAAGAACTATGACCTCGATCTGATCTGGTTCGACACCCCGGCCGGCATGACGTTTGAGCGCGCCAAACTGTTCCGCGATCTGGTGCGGAAATACCGCCCGGACTGCCTGATCAATTCCCGCATCATCCACAGCGGTAAAGCAAAGATCCTGCAGGAAAACCTGGAACTGTTCGACTATGTGTCTGTCGGCGACAAGGAAGTGCCGGACCGCAAGCTGCCGGTCTATTTCGAATCGCCCGACAGTGTCAGCTCATCGTTCGGCTATAAAACCAGGGGACACTGCTATTATCACTCGCCGGAAGAAATGCTGCACCGTTTTGTGCACACGGTTTGTTCCGGCGGCAACTCGCTGATCAATAACGGTCCGATGGGGAACGGGAAACTGGATCCGGAGGCGGTCCGGCTTTATCAGGTGCTGGGCGACTGGCTCAAGGTGAACGGCGAGTCGATTTACGGCACGGTGCGCAATCCGCTGGCCGAACGGCCGGAGTGGGGCAATATCTCCGCCGGCAAGGATGGCCGGACGCTGTATCTGCACATTCTCGAATGGCCGGAATCCGGCCGCATCGCCGTCAAGGGCCTGACGGCAAAGGTCGTCTCCGCCCGGTTCCTGGCGACCGGCGAAAACGCCGGATTTACCCGGGAGGGCGGGGTCCTGAGCATTGCGCTTCCGGCCGGGCCGCTGAATGAATACGACACCGTGGTGAAGGTTCAACTGGCCGAACCGGTTGGGAAATAGGGCGGGGAGACCCGGATGATACCCGAAACTGAAAGCCGTACTCGTTGGGATTGCTGCTTTTTTATGGTTATACGTAGATTTTAGTGGCAACGAATGTAGGAAAAACAACGAATGGTTCAGGTGGATGGCTGAATGCCGTGAGAGGTTTTTCGGCACTTCCCTTCATCATATTCCTTTTCTTGCAAAGAGTATATAGTATTTTTGTCCCAATTGATTCGTTGCTTTTCCTACATTCGTTGCTAATACCCGCCGCCCATTCGTGCATTGGATGCCAATGGTTTCACCATAAAAATCTACGTAGAGCCTTTTTATTGAGAAAAAACAAAGTTTCGGTTCCCCGTAAACGTATTCCCGATGGCATGTGCAAGGAGTCGGAAAAAGTTCGAAAAAGCATAGAAATCAGCATAATATGCCTCATTTAGCATAATATACCCTTTTCCGGCGATACCGTGCCGGAGGGTTATAGGCTACTCTGTTGAATGATTTAACTCAGATGCGGATGGCCTGTGGTGCTGAGAGGATATGCGTGCCGAAACGGCCGGTTATGGATCCGTTCGGCGTCAAATCTTGAGGGGACAGAAGGAAAAGCAGATGGCAAAGAAGAAAAAAGGTGTTTTGGCCCGGCATGCGAAGTCGAGCGCGATGCTGGTGAGCCTGGGAATTCATGCGGTGCTGATCGTTGTGGCGATCTCGTTTGT
>JBFJYX010000372.1:0-2910 GCA_041622415.1 Pontiella sp. | reverse complement strand
TGGATGACATCAAACCGGCCGTACTGCGCCGCATGGGCCAGTTCAGCTTCGTCGGGGCAGACGAATACGCCGACGCGCCGTATGCCCTCCGGGGTTTCCCACCTTCCGACCTCTTCGGCCGGGACATAGCGCTTCGACTTCGGCCACTGGATAAAACCGACCGCATCAGGCTTTAAAACAGAAATCTGCTCGAGGTCGCCCTCGGAGCAGATTCCGCAGATCTTTACAAATGTGCCCATCGCTTATTCAGCCGAAACCTCTTCAGCCGCCGGCGTCAGGTCGATTTCCGCGATGTCCTCCGCAATTTCAGCCGCAGCTTCAATCGCGAGGGCTTTGTTCTCTTCGTAGTTATCGAAGAAGAGCGGATTCTGGCCTTCCGCCCAGACGATTTCGAGATCATCGATGCCGATGAATTCGAAGGAGTGGCGGATCTGACGGCTCAGCGCATCGCGGTCGTCATCTTCTTTATAGACACCGCCGGACGCCACCAGCAGCACAATGCTTTTGATTTTGTGCAGCGGTTTAACGCCGTCTTCTTTACTGATTTCGAAGGTCAGGCCCGGGCAGAGGATCTGGTCGATCCACGCTTTCATGGCCGCCGGCACGCCGAAGTTCCACATCGGCATCGTCAGCACGAGGACGTCCGCGGCGTTGAACTGATCGGCCTGTTTGGTCGCGTAGTTCATGGCCATTTCTTCGACCTTGGAAAGTTCGTAGCCTTCCTGGAATACCGGACTCCAGGCTGCGCGGTAGAGCTCGTAGGAATAGAACGGCGGTTTTTCGTCGTAGAGGTCAACATTGACCAGTTCTACTTCCGGCTTCAGTTCGATCAGCTTGCCGAAAAACGCAGCGGCCAGCTGTTTGGAAACCGATTCTTCCGTCGGTTTCGGGTTAGCGCAAACATGCAAAACATTCATTGAAGAAACTCCTTATCTTCTCCCTCTCCACAGGGGCTTTTCTAAAGTGAAGAGGCGTTTATAGCCTAAAGCCGAAGGACCGTACAATCAATAACCCCGAAAAGGTCCGATAACCGGTTTTCCTCCGAAAAAGGCCCCTTCGGACACCGAAGAGGCCTTGTTTTCCGGCGACTCAAAGCCGGGTCAGATGGCCGTAATTTCGTCGTAAAACCCGACGTAGTCATCCTTGCGATCACCGTCGCGCAGGGCGATGGCGGTGCGCGGATGCTCGTTCTGATGACCGGTGATCATATAGGGGATACTGTAGCCCCAGTCCACGTCCTGGCTGAGCGGGAACATGGTGTTCTGCACAAACTGCAGGATCGGGCGCAGGTTGAACTTCGGATTCTTCAGGAAACCGACCAGCAGTTCCGTCGGGCAGTTACCGGCACCGCGGCCCATGCCCATCATGGTGGTATCGAGCATTTTCACGCCGTTGATCGCCGCATACATGGTGTTGGCATACGCGAGCTGCTGGTTGTTGTGCGCGTGGATGCCGAGGATCTTGCCGGTCTTTTTATAGCGCTCGATCAGATCGCCGATCTGCTCATAATAGAGCGAACCGAAACTGTCGACCACGTAGAGAAAATCGATTTCCGGCACATCCACGAGTGTTTCAAGGCCGTTATCCAGTTCATAATCCGGCACGGTCGAGACCGCCATCAGGTTCAGCGCCACTTCATAGCCCTTATCCTTGGCATCCTTCACAATATTGAGCGCCGCGGGAATCTGGTGGATATAGGTCGCCACGCGGATCAGATCGAGCACCGACTCACTTTTCGGCAGGATATCGTCCAGGTTCGTCCGGCCCGTATCCGCCATGGCGCAGAGCTTCAGGCTGGTGTCATTATCCCCCACTTCGCGGCGGATATCCTCTTCGCTCGAAAATTTCCACGGGCCGTTTTCATTGCCGGGGAACAGCTTTTTATCAGCCTTATAGCCCACTTCCATATAGTCAATGCCGCCGGCCACGCACGCGTCATAAACCCCTTTGAAAAATCCGTCTTCAAAATTATGCGCATTGCACAGGCCGCCGTCGCGCACCGTGCAGTCGACAATTTTCAGGTCGGGGTCAAACGTCACCCAGCCCGCACTTCGATCTTGCTCCTCAGTCATCACTCTCTCCTGTATTAAAACATTCGCATAGATGCGACGGAATATAGCACCGCCCCGCGATTCATCGAAACTTTTCCCCATTTATTTCGAAAACGCACACAGGACATTCTTCCATGGGTTGGAAAAAAAGGCCGCCCCGTGGACGGCCCATGCATCGACCTGCGACGGCCGGTCAGTGCTGCTCGACCTTGAAAAAGCGCTGATCCTCAAGCAGCTCCAGCCGATTGGTAAGCACCAGGAATCCGGCGGCGTCAGCCACATTGGTCCCCACCGGATCCCAGATTCCGGTCACCAGGTTCGTGGTTGCCCAGAGCACATGGGGCGCTCCCGGCTCCGCACCGACCCCCAGAATCGTTTCATCCAGACCGGCCAGTTCAGCGGAACAGAGCCTGATTCCGTCCTCCAGCCCGTTATGTTCCAGACGGTAAGTCCCGATGCCGCCGCCATTATAACTGCTGACCAGAATGGTATAGGTCCCGGCTTCCGGCGCATACAGCAGCGGAATATAGGCCTCGTTCGAACCGGTATCTCCATCCAGCAGCACGCCCCCGGGATCATACAGGCTCAACGAGATTGTCATGCCGACCGGATCGCTCAATTCGATGCAGGCCAGCTGAATCGGATCGCCCGCGCAGGCGGTAAATGCAAACAGGTCGAGATCGCCCAGTTCAACTTCACCCTCCGGATAGGTTTCCGCCGCCAGCGGACCGCCGTCATCCC
Source organism: Pontiella sp. (assembly GCA_041622415.1). GTDB lineage: Bacteria > Verrucomicrobiota > Kiritimatiellia > Kiritimatiellales > Pontiellaceae > Pontiella. The sequence goes on along the minus strand of JBFJYX010000372.1, from coordinate 118 downwards.
CGGCCGGGACCACAAATGGATTTCCGGCGTTGGCATAGCGGAGATTGTACGTGCCCGCACCGCCGGAAACATAGTTTTCAACCACCACCGTATAGATGCCGCCGGTTGTGGCCGAATG
>JBFJYX010000371.1:0-2955 GCA_041622415.1 Pontiella sp. | reverse complement strand
TTGAGCCCCGGCAGATCAGATTATTTCCTGCACCCAACGAAAGGAGAATGCATATGCAAAGTACCTCAGAGCAAAACCGAACCTGAATCAATGACACCCTGTTCGGGTGCGCGGAGCCAAAGAGCCCGCAACACTACGAAAAAAGGCGCCCTCGGGGCGCCTTTTTCATTTTCCAATGATTGGAAAATTTTACTGTTCGGCTTCGATGGCGGAAACCAGAGCCGCCTGCTGCTGGAGGCCGACAAACTGCTGTTTGTTTTCGCCGTCTTTCAGCAGAATCAAAGTCGGGATGGAACGGATGCCGTACTTGGCGGCCAGTTCCGGATTTTCATCAACGTTGACCTTGGCAATCACAGCCTTGTCACCGATTTCCGCGGCAACCTTTTCCAGAATCGGGGTCTGCATTTTGCACGGACCGCACCAGGGTGCCCAGAAATCCACCAGCACAACACCGCTCTTGGTTGCTTCGTCATAGCCGTTGCCATCGAGTTCAATTAAGCCTTCTGCCATTTTATTTCTCCAATGTTGTTTTGAAATCAGACGTACTATTTACCGAACTGTTCAAAAAAGAAACTGAAAACACTACCATTTATTGGCGTGCACCCGCCCGGCGTCAAAGCGGTACTCCGGTTCGTGCCGTTCGGCCGGAACCCCCATCGCCAGCAGCGCAAACGGTGTGATGCCCTCCGGTATTTCGAGGATATCGCGGATGGTCTTTTCCCGCTCTTCCAGCGGATGGACGGCAATCCAGACGCAGCCGATGCCCAGGTCATGCGCCGCCAGCTGCATATTCTGCGCGGCACACGAACAGTCCTGCGGCCAGAAGCCCGGATAAATCTCCCGCGCCTGCTCCCCGCACACCAGCACCATGAACGTCGACTGCTCCAGCATCTCCGTTCCGCCCAGGCCGGTGAACTTCCGGATCACCGCCGGATCATCCATCGTCACAAAATGCCAGGGCCGCGCATCGGCGGCCGACGGGGCATTCATCGCGGCTTCAAGTATGATTTTGCGCTGCTCCTGCGATACCGGTTCATCCGTCCAGCTGCGGATGCTTCGGCGCGTCATGATATTCGTGATGGTTTCCATAAATCTCCTTGGTTAGCCGGAAACCATACGAAGGGAGGAAAAGAGGGCAAAGCGTTTTTGCAGAAAAACTCAGGCGGCCAGCACCCCGCGCAGCTCATCCTCATAGGCATCCGCCAGTTCCGGAACCTGTTCCTCCAGCTCAACCAGGTGCCGGCGGATGGCCGCGCGCCGCACCCAGTCGGTACCGGGCGCATGAAATTCATGCACCAGCGCCTCCACCTCCGTCCGGACACTTTGCGGCACTGCGTCCTGCGAACACCCGGCCGGAAACGACTGGCTCAGCCGCGAAAATTCAAGCCACCGATAGCCCGCATACCGCAGCGCCGACGCCGCCGCAAATGCTGCGCAGCAGAGGGTGATTGACCGAACATTCGTCTGCCCGACGGCACCCACGCAGGAAAAGATATAAGCCAGCACCGACGCCACATAGAGGAGGTAAACCACGCGCCTTCCGATTTCCGCCGGACTGTTCATTCGCTCCATCATGGTATAACCTCCTGCTGTTGCATGAATTATCCACATGTTTGAAAAATCTGTCCACCGACATTTTGCACCAATTCGTTTTGCGCCCCGTCCCCGCCTGCATTAAGGTCGCGCGCCTATGTACAAAAAGAAACAGATAGTGGAGGTCGAAATCGTCGACCTGGGTGACAAGAACCAGAGCTTCGGGCGGCTGGACGACGGTATATCCATATTCGTTCAGGGACCGGCAGCGGTCGGCGATACCGTCAAAGCCGAGATCTTCAAAATCAAAAAGAAATATCTCGTGGCGCGCATGCGCGAGCTGGTCAAGCCCTCGCCCCACCGCATCGATCCGGTCTGCCCCTATTTCGGTCTCTGCGGCGGCTGCAAATGGCAGCACATGGACTACACCGAGCAGCTCCGCCTCAAACGCAAACAGGTGCAGGATGCCCTCAACCACCTCGGCGGATTCAAGGATATCGAATGCGAAGACTGCCTGCCCGCCCCCGAACTGTTCGGCTACCGCAATAAAATGGATTTTTCGTTCACCGACCTGCGCTACCTCACCCCGGATGAAATCGACATCGATCCCGGCGAACACGAAAAACCGCTCGACTTCGCCCTCGGCTTCCATGCGCCCGGCTGCTTCTCGAAAGCCATCGATATCGACCACTGCGACCTCTCCACGCCGGAGATGAACCTCACGCTCAACACCGTTCGCGCATTCTGCCTCGAACACAAGGAAGCCCTGCCGATCTACTCCACCCGCTCGCACACCGGCGAACTGCGCAACCTCGTGGTCCGCCACGGCGGCCACACCGGCGAATTTATGGTCAACCTCGTCACCTCCACCCACAACCCGGAGCTGATGGAAAAACTGAGCGCCCAACTGCAGGACGCGCTCGGCGATAAGCTGACCACCTTCGTCAACAACATCACCTCCGCCAAAAATACCGTGGCCTTCGGCGAAAAGGAATACGTCCTCTACGGGCCCGGCTATATTCAGGACACGCTCGGCGACTACACCTACCGCATCTCCGCCAACTCCTTTTTCCAGACCAACACCGCCCAGGCCGAAAAACTCTATTTACAGATATTGGAAGCCGCGCAGCTCAAACCCGCCGACCGGGTCTACGACCTCTTCTGCGGCACCGGCTCCATCACCCTCTTCGCCTCCGGCCATTGTAAAAAAGTGCTCGGCGTCGAACTGGTTGAAAGCTCCGTCAACGACGCGCGCGAAAATGCCAAACGCCACGGCGTCGAAAACTGCGAATTTATCCAGCTCGACATGAAGGATTTCAAAACCATCCGGCCCGAGCTCGACGCCTTCGGCGCCCCCGACGTCGTCATCACCGATCCGCCGCGCGCCGGCATGAATCCCAAAGCCGTCAACATGCTTCTGGA
>JBFJYX010000370.1:0-2990 GCA_041622415.1 Pontiella sp. | reverse complement strand
TTCGACCGCATGTGGAGCTTCTCTCCGAATAAAAACAATGTGGCTGATGCCGCCGCCAAAGTGGCTTCCGGCGGACCGGCCGATGCCAGTGCCACGGCGGAAAATGATTTTTATGCCGCGGGCCGCGCGCGGCTCGAAGTGGCCGGCATGAAGGTGGAAGAGGGCGAAGAAATCAAGATCCTCGGCGTGCCGTTCACCGCCGGGCCTAAAGTGATTCTCCGTCCGTCATTCGCCATGACCCTCGCGGAAGGGCGCAGTAAAATTTCCGGCGGATCCATTGCAGGCGAAGCGACCCTGATTATCGACGGGGCGGACATCACACTGGATCATGTGGAGCTTGCCGGAAAAACCGGCCTGGTCGTCAAGGCCTGCGACGGCGCGAAGGTGACCGTTAAAGGGACGTTCGCAAACGAAGGCTTTGAACTCGTTGAACTCGGGGCTGATGCCGACGTGCCGGAATACCTGAAGATCCGCGGCTACACCTTCGAAAACCGCGGGGCGCAGACCTTTGAATTCACCGACCCGGGCGAATACACGGTTGAGGCCTAGCCCTTAAGTTTTGCGTTTTATCCTTTCCCCGGGTAGGATGTAGAGAATCTTAGGAGACGGCAATGAGTACCATTATGAGCAAGGATGCCGCGCGTAAAATCATTGACGCTATGCCGGAAGGGGCAACATGGGATGACCTCATGTATGAGCTGTACGTTCGGGAGGCCGTTGAGCGGGGATATGCCGACAGCCGGGCCGGGCGTACCCGATTGGTGAATGAGGTGCGTGCAAAATACGGTTTGCCTGAATGACTGTCCATTGGACAGAAACGGCCGTTGAGCATTTGGATGCGATCTATTGTCTGAGCCCGTGCGAAGGGGACGTCTGAAAACCGCGGGGCGCAGACCTTCGAATTCATCGAGCCGGTTAACTATGTAGACGGAGCATCCTGCTCCGTTCTGCACCCATCGTGTTTCGCTCTATGGCGACAACGGAGCAGGATGCTCCGTCTACGCGGGCGGGCGCTAAGGTAAAAAGGCTCGCAGAGACATGCTCTGCGGGCCTTTTCGCTTGATGGGTCTACCGATAGTCATCCGACTGAAGCCGGTCGAGGTAGTCGTTCGGGTTGATTTTTTCCGGCAGCGTATAGCCCGGGGCTTCGCCGGACATCACCTTGCCGAGCTTTTCGCGTTTGAGCCAGAACTGCGGCTGCTGCTCAGCCAGGGCGATATTCTTGATGTGCTTGCTGATGCGGAAAAAGTTTGAGGTGTAGTCGTTGAAGATCAGCCCTGCAATGGGGGTGACGCTCTTTTCTTCCAGCCGTTGGAAATGGTTTTTCTGGGCCTGCATGGCGGTGACGCCGAACTGTTCTCGGAGTTCGAGGATTTCCTTGGCCAGCATCTGGAAGTTGGCGGCTTCCGGATCGAGCGATTCAACCACTTTGGCCAGCAGACCATCCACCGCGCGGTGAATGGCCAGCCAGTCTTCCATGGCATCGGTGCCGAAGCGCGCACTGGGTATGGAGCGCTGCCGTTTGGCGATGGCCGCCAGGTTGGCGATGTGGTCGCCCACCCGTTCCATATCCGACATGCAGCGGTCGATGTGCTCAATCAGGATGGACTGGCGTTTGGACAGATACTGGCGGGTGAGGCGGGTGAGGTAGGTGCGCATGGCCAGCTTGACGGCATTGACGCTCTGCTCGTTAACGAAAATCCGTTTGGCTTTGCGGGGATCGTGCTGGATGAATTCCTCGGCGGCCAGGCGCAGGCTCTGCAGGCAGATCCGGGAGGTGCGCTGCAGTTCGTTGAGGCAGGCATAGATGGCCTGTTCCGGCTGGTTGAGCAGGTGCTCGTCCAGAAAGCTGGAGGCCGGCTGCGCCCGTTTGGAGGGGACGATGATCATTACGATTTTGCCGAGCAGCGGCGCCAGGGGCAGCAGGAGGAATGCGGAGAGGGTCATCTTGATGGTGCCGGCGTTGGCGGCCTGCCGGATCAGGTCGCCGGAGGTGTAGGGCATCAGTTTATAGAACAGCGGTGCGGTCGCAATGGCCAGGCTGGTGCTGACGAGGTTGAAGCCCAGGTGGAAGATCGCCGCACGCCGGGCATCAATGGTGGTGCCGATGCTGCCGAGCAGGCCGGTGACGCATGTGCCGACGTTTGCGCCGATGATGATGGGGAATATGCCCTCGAAGTCGGTGATGGCGCCAGCGGAGATCATGGCGAAGCCCATACCGATCACCGCGCCGGAGCTCTGGATGACGCCGGTGATGAGTGCGGCTACGATGGTTCCTGTAATCAATCCCGCCGTGGTTTTGCCGTTGAGGTGCACCAGCCAGGGCTCGAACAGCTCGCGATGGGGTTTGATGGAGTCGCCCATAATGACCATGCCGAGAAACAGCAGCCCGAAGCCCAGCAGGGCCTGGCCGCCGTATTTGAGCTTCGGTTTGCGCGCCGCCAAATGCAGGACCAGACCGATGAATACGGCGGGCAGGCAATAGTCGCTGAGTTTAAAGGAGATCAACTGGATGGATAGGGTGGTGCCGATGTTGGCGCCGAGGATCGGGGCAATCGACTGGAACAGCGTCATCAGCCCGGCATTAATGAAACCGATAAACAGCACGACCGATGCGCTGCTCTGGATCAGCCCGCCGATCACCGTGCCCAGCCCGAGTCCCGTGAGCCGGTTCCGCGTGGCTTTTGCCAGCAGCGTCCGCATACCGTCGCCCACGGCGGCGGAGAGGCCCTCGCTCATCGTGCGCATGCCGAAGATAAAAAGGGCGAGCCCGCCCAGCAGTCCCGAAATCAGTGTTGTTGTGCTCGATACATCCATACTCAGATCATAGGGGGGATGTCCGGGATGTCAACGGAGCTTGCGTTCCTGCAGCCGGCAATAGAGGACGGGCACCACGAGCATGGTGATGACTTCGATGAGCATGCCGCCGAAGGAAGGAATGGCCATGGGCACCATGATGTCGGAGCCGCGGCCGGTGGAGGTGAGCACCG
>JBFJYX010000369.1:0-3007 GCA_041622415.1 Pontiella sp. | reverse complement strand
GGCCTCGGCCGCGGCAACCTCGATGGTTTGCGCTTTTTCATGGACAACAACAAACTGCCGATTGAAGCCGGTATTTGTGTTGAAGGTGAAAAACTCGGCCGTCTCAGTTATGCCGCCGAAGGCATGTTCCGCGGCCTGATCACCTGCCGCATTCCGGAGGACCAAAGCTGGCAGCGCGCCGGCCAGAACAGCGCCATTATCGCGCTCAACGATGTCATCAACCGCATCCTTGAAATTCCGATTCCGCGCCGCCCGCGCACCTCCATTGTACTGGGCGCCGTCCGCGGTGGAAAAAGTTACAACGTGATGGCCACCCAGTCCTACCTGCGCTTTGAAGTCCGCAGCGAAGACGCCGATACCGTGAGAGCCATTCATGAGCGCATCGATGAAATCATTGCCGATGCCGAGGCCTCGCACGATGCCGAATTTGAATTCGAAGTGGTATCAACCCGCGAACCGGGCGGCATTGATGTCGGCCATCCTCTGGTGAAAAGCTGCCGCCGGATCATGGAAAAGCTGGACGTTAAGCCGATCATTCGGCCGAGTATGTCCGAAGTATCCGAACTGATCGCCCGCGGCCTTCCGGCCGTCACACTCGGCATCACCGAAGCCAGCAACCTGCACGACCTGAATGAAACCATTCGGATTAAACCTATTTACACCGGATTGGCACAGCTGCTCGGCATGCTGCTGGCTATCGACGGAGGATTCTGTAATGAACCTGAATAACTGGATTAAAAACAACACCATCCACCACTCCCAGTTCTGGGATATTAAAAAACTGGTGGAGGAAAAAGAAAAGCAGGACATGAAGATCTCGCTCTGCCTGCCGACGCTCAACGAAGAGAAGACCATCGGCAAAGAGATTGTCATGTTCAAGTCCGAGCTGATGGACCGCTATCCCCTGCTCGATGAAATTGCCGTCATCGATTCCGGCTCTTCCGATGCCACCTGCGAGATCGCCTCCAACTTCGGGGCGGACGTGCATCTCTCCTCCGATATCCTGCCGCAGTACGGCGAGAAAAAAGGCAAAGGCGAAAACCTCTGGAAAGCGGTATATGAGCTCAACGGCGACGTCATTGTCTATGTAGACGCGGACATCAAAAACATTCATCCGCGCTTTGCCTACGGCCTGGTGGCACCGCTGATCTACCGCCCGGAAGTGCACTACGTCAAAGCATTCTACGACCGGCCGCTGGCATTTTCGCAGGGCGTCCGTCCCTCCGGCGGCGGGCGTGTGACCGAAATCCTGACCCGTCCGCTCTTCTCGCTCTTCTTCCCCGACCTCACGGGCCTCGTGCAGCCGCTCTCCGGCGAATACGCGGTACGGCGCAATGTCCTCGAATCCATCCCCTTCCCGATCGGGTACGGCGTGGAAACCTCGCACCTCATCGATGTCTATGAAAAATGGGGCATGGAAGCCATTGCGCAGGTCGACCTCGATCAGCGCGTGCACCGCAACCAGGAAACCCGCGATCTCGGCAAGATGGCCTTCGGCATTCTGCGCGCCTTCCTGTTCCGCGCCGAAGCGCTCGGCGTCATCGGAAAACTGCCGGAGCTCAGCACCGTGCTCAAACAGTTCCAGGCCCACGACGAAGAATTCGAGCAGGTCTCGCACACCATCGTCGAAGAGGAGCGCCCGCCGATGATTGAGCTGCCCGAGTACCGCAAAAAATTCGGCATCAAATAGAAAGGTCGCAGATGAACACGGATAAACGCTGACTAATCCGAGTTCATCTGTGTTGTTCTGTGGCTATGACTAAACCGGCTGTTGCTGTAATCCATTATCACCTGCGCCCCGGCGGCGTGACGCGGGTGATCGAGCGCGCGGTTGAATCGCTGAACGACCGCGTCGACTTTTTCTGCATCAGCGGGGAAACCCCGGCATCCGATGCGGCGCTGTTTCCCATCTCCGGAACGTTCCGGCCCCTGGAATATTCCGAGGCCGGCCCCGTTCCGGACCTTGGAAAAACGGTAGCAGAACTCAAAGCCCTGGCGCGCGATCATTTCGGGCGCGATCCGGATATCTGGCATATCCATAATCACGCGCTGGGTAAAAACAGTTTCGTCCCGCAGCTCGTCTGGGCACTCGCCAACGAAGGAGCCCGCCTGCTGCTGCAGCCCCACGATTTTGCCGAAGACGGCCGCGCCGCAAACTATGCCCTGCTCAAAAATGAGCTGGGCGAAACGCTCGATCAGATCCTCTATCCCGACGCGGATCATATCGTGTATGCGCCGATCAACTTCCGGGACAAATCCTTCCTCGAAACTATCGGCCTTTCCCGGGTTCGGGAATTGCCGAATTCCGTGACGGCACATAAAAACAGCACCGGCAGCCCGGCGGATGCCCGCCGGAAAACCATCGTCTATCCCGCCCGCGCCATCCGCCGTAAAAACCTGGGCGAGTTTCTGCTGTGGAGTCTGCTTGCGCCGGAGGGCTGCCTTTTCCAGAGCACCCTGGCGCCGCAGAATCCCAAGTGGCAGGTTTACTATGATGAATGGGTCGCCTTTGCCGAAGAGCTCGGGCTGCCGGTCGAATTTGATGCCGGCCGCAAACACGATTTTTCCGAGCTGGTCCAGCAGGCCGCCGCACTGATGACCACCAGTATCCAGGAGGGCTTCGGCCTCGCATTCCTGGAGCCGTGGCTGGAAGGCAAAAACCTGATCGGCCGTAAACTGCCGGAAATCACGACCGACTTCGAAGCCGAAGGCCTCGACCTTTCTGGGCTGTACGACGCCCTGCCCGTTCCGCTGGAATGGGCCGGCGAAGAACCTTTTTTCCAGACCCTGGAAAAAGTGATGCACGAAACGGCGGCCGCCTATTCCAAACCCTGGAACCCGGCAATGCTTGACGACGCCAAATCAGCACTGGTGAAAAACGGAACGGTCGATTTCGGCATCCTCGACGAAGAGCTTCAGCGCAAAGTGATCCGCCATCTGGTTGATCATCCCGAAGACCGGAAACAGCTGCCCCCGCTCCCCCTGGTCCCTGATCCGGACGTGATGG
>JBFJYX010000368.1:0-3028 GCA_041622415.1 Pontiella sp. | reverse complement strand
CGCCCGCGTGGCCAACATGCTGGACGCAAAAATCCTCTACCTCGTCGGCGGCGGCATCGGCCGTACGATCGATGAGCTCGAAGTGGACTTTTCCTATTTCTCCCATCACAAAAGTAAAGTGGCCGGTGTGCTGTTCAACAAGGTCCTGCCGAAAAAACTCGATCAGATGAAAGAGATCATAACCGAGGGAGCACTGAACCGCATCTTCCCGGAATGGGATCCGAAACTGCGGGTGTTCGGCCATATGCCGATCGTGAAATATCTCAACAACCCCTCCATGCAGCTGATCAGCAAGAGCTTCAGAAATCACCGCGCCATCAAGGGCGGCAAATCCGCCGGGGCCTGGCACCGGGCCTGCCGCAAGGTGAAGATTATCTCCCTGGACTTCGAAAACTTCAGTCCGGAGCGCGCCCTGCGCCCGCGCGATATTGCCGTGCTCGGCGCCGCATCGCACCGCCGACTGAAAAAGGTGATCGACTGGAACAACGCCCAGCCGGCCGACGGCAAGCTCGGCGGCCTGATCCTGACCTGCGCCGGGCGGGTCATGCCGGACGCCGCCGCCGAGGCCCTGGTGGCCGACAGTTCCCTGCCGACGATTGCCGTCATGCAGGATACGGCCGAAACCGATGCCATGCTCTACAAATGCTTCAACGACACCAAAATCCAGCTGTATGATAAACTGAAGCACGAGAAAATTGTAAAGCTCTTCGAGGAGCACTTTGAAACCGAAAAATTCCTCGAAGCGTTCGGGCTGTAACGCACGCGGTTTTGTACAAAAAGGCCGGACAGGGAGCCACTCCTGCCCGGCCCGTACATGAACGCCGAGGAAGCGTTGCACATAACTAACCAAGTCATAATCAAGCAAAACGGAGAAACAGGACACGAGGGCCTGTGCATCCATTGATTATGCAATGGTTATACCCCGCCCCTTCAATACCCTCCACCCGACCGCGGAGCAAAAACAGCCCGTAACGGAGCCGGAGGATCCGCCGTATTTTTTATCGTGCACCCGCCGGCTGAGTGCTAATCTCTGCACCGTCGAACGCGGTGTTCGGCATTTTTAACCAAGGAGCAGAATCATGGCCTATGTTATCTCAGACGACTGCACCAGCTGCGGCGCTTGCGAAAGTGAATGCCCGGTTGAAGCCATCAGCGAAGGCGACGGCAAATACGTCATTGATCCCGCGGCATGTACGGACTGCGGCGCATGCGAACCCGTCTGCCCGGTAGACGCAATCTCCCCCGGTTAATGTTCCGGCATACCTTGAAAAACCCCGCCCTTGCAGCGGGGTTTCTTTTTTGCCGGCGCCGGGATCATCCGGCCTCCGGGCTTACTTCGTATCCCCGGCTTTTCCGGCATCCGTCTGATTCATGTTCTGGAATGCTTTCGGGCTAAGCCGGAAACGCTCCCGAAACCCCCGCGCAAAATGGCTGGGATTGCTGTAGCCCACTTCGTTGGCGATTTCGATGACGGACAGCTCCCCTTCTTTAAGCAGCTCTTCCGCACGCTGAAAACGCAACTCCCGCAGATAGCCGAACACCGTAATGCCGTACATCGCCTTGAAGTTGCGCTTCAGCTTAAATTCGTTGATATAAAAACGGCGGCTGAGATCCGCCAGCGAATGCGTGTCGTCCAGATGTTCTTCCAGATAGGATGCCACCTGGCGCAGCGCCTCCGCATCATGCGTCGAGCAGCCGAAAGCCGCCTTATCCTTTTCGGCCAGCGACGGCTGGCTGAACAGTTCGCTGATCCACTCCAGGCTGCGCGCCTCAAGTTCCATGCGGCCCTTCAGGCATGCAACGTTTTCAATCGCAATCTGCTCCGTCAGCCACTGCAGCCGTTTATTCGCTTTCCCGTGCAGCATCGTCGGTTTGTGCTGATTCACACAGGCAAAGCAATGCAGCTTCTCCGCGGTTTCCGTTTCACAGAGATCAACCAGCGCCCCCATCACATGCGGGCACATGGAAAACGACATCAGTTCAACATCCGCCTCCTTGCCGGCGATCACCAGCATCTCGTCCACCCGGCCGATAAACCACTCCCCGGCCTTCACCGAGATTCTTCCCAGGTCCGGAAGCTGAATCGTCTGGGTGCCGCGGCGTACGCAGCCGAGCCAGACCGAATCCGCCCCGAACGCGACCGTAACGCGGCACGCCGCATCCGGCAGCAGCTCTGCCTCATGGAGTTTAATTCCACCGCGAACACGCACATGGCGCCCCCGCAGCCGCGCACCGGAGACCGGGATATCATAACTTACCGGTGCCTCAAACGGGGTCAGGCCCCGACCTTTCCCATCTATATTCTCATGCTCATTTTTCATTTTAGTTTTCACAGGTGAGCCGCAGGAAAGGTGGGGAGGAGTGCGTCCTGTCCAGTACTGACCGGCGACCGGTTTCCGGCTTGCTGCTCCACCGCGGAACCCGCTTGCCGGTCTATACCTAAACACCTTCAGGGCCACCCTGACAGGACTTGTCCGGATGCCGTTTTTCCATGATCAGGAAGGTCAGCGCTCCGGAGCTTTCGATGAAATAAAAGCTACAGTCCCTGAAAAGTTTGTAAAGCCTTAATTTGATATTCAGTCTCAATAGAGCGCCTTTTCCGTTGCTCTTTTTAAGGGCCCCTAAAATTGAAACGCCGTTCAAATTCGCCGGTTTCCTACATTTTACGTGCAAACCCCGGTTCGAGTGCTACCTTCGGCCGCGTTAACTTTAACCAAGGAGCAAAATCATGGCCTATGTTATTTCTGACGACTGCACCAGCTGCGGCGCCTGCGAAGCAGGATGCCCGGTGGAAGCCATCAGCGAAGGGGAAGGCAAATTTGTAATCGATGCGGACACCTGCACCGACTGCGGCGCCTGCGAGTCCACCTGCCCGATGGAAGCCATTTCAGCCGGCTAAAATTTTCCAATCATTGGAAAATGAAAACCCCGCCACCGTGCGGGGTTTTTTATTGCCCGCACCAAATACACTTAGACATTTGTACGTATTTATAATACTCATGGAAGCATCGAAAAAAAGAGGTGTTTT
>JBFJYX010000367.1:0-3059 GCA_041622415.1 Pontiella sp. | reverse complement strand
GGCCCTTTCCTTCCTGCCGCCATGAACCGCAGCATGGCGAGGTTTACCACATCGCGCTGCAACTCCCGGCGGATGAAACGCGACTCCCGTTCCTTGGCCAGGATGTCGTCCTTGTTGAAGACGAAATCGCGCCTTGCCGTGACGGTCTGCTCGTCGAGCAGGACCTGCTGATTCTTTGCCGTGAGCCTGAAACGGACCATGTGCACCAGCAGCAGTTCCTGAGCCGCCAGGCTGTTCAGGGCATTCCACAGCTCGACCATCGGCAGAAAGTCGGTTGAGAGGTATTGGAAGGGCAGAAAGAAATCAGCGTAAAACTGAAGGCTGAGCGGGGCATTGGCCCCTTCATGCGGCGCATCGAAGCTGATCCAGGTGTCCACATAGTGCGGATCGCCCTCCTCCTCCATATAGTCGAGTGCGAGCCGGGTTGTGAGTCCGCCCATGCTGACGCCGATGACGGTGAATTTGTTGTCAGGGCCCAGGCTGGCGCGGATCGAGTTAATATACTGGATCACCGCCCTGGTTTTCAGGCTGTTGTTCCAGACCTTGCGGGTGGCATCGGCATAGTTCATGATGAGGACATCGCGTCCCTGCTGCCGCAGCTCCTCGATCAGGTTGGCCTGATTGAACAGGGTGTAGAGTTCTTCCCAGTTCATGTCGTTATATAAATCGAACCCTTCAACAAACAGCACCGGATTCTGCAGCGGCGAGTTGGTGGAATTATCGGCTGTATAGACGTACAGCTGGGTGTCGTTTATCCAGTCGGTCCGCGACGGCGCCGGGGTCTGCGCGTTCGCGGCCCGCTGCAGGCATGCTGTCAGAAACAGCATACACAGGCAGGCCGTTCTCGCGGCCGGCACTCGCTGGTTTTTAAACTGTATGTAGAGTCGATGCATGATGGGTTGTATATCGTCAGTCCGTCACGGGATCCACCGCCTCGGCCGTTACATTGAAGAATCCGGCCGCATTGGTAAGTTCATAGATACAATTGGTGTTCTGCTGATAGACCTCGGGCATAAAGGTGTCGAGCAGGGTCCAGGGCCTGCCGAGGGCTTCGGTGAACCACACCTCATATTTTGTATTGGGATGCAGGTTGCACGACAGGGCCACGTTGCCGTTGCCTGGGGCCGCGCTCATGCCGGTGCTTAAAGTCAGTCCGCTCCCGCTGGAGTTGCCGTCCGAGCCGATCAGGAATTCCGTATAATCGTCAAATCCGTCGCCGTCGGAATCGACTTCTTCCAGCACGGCCCGCAGAAACCAGGCTTTATTGCGGGCGTTAATCTCCATATGCGGTTCGTTTGCGACGCCATAATGAATTTCATCGAACGGGCTCAGTGCCCGGATTTCCGGGTGAGCGGAAAGGTCGGCATCGATATGTTCAATCGGAATGCCCAGCGAAGAGGTGGTGGATACCACGCAGTAGTTGGAATAGGTGCAGTAGTCGCTTCCGTCCGGATAACCAAAACTGGAAAACAGTTGGTAAAACAGATCGGAGGTACTGCCCGGCGCATTGTCGAGGGCGTAGGGGTAGTAGGATGCATTTTCAACATTATCCCCATCCACGATATAATATAAGCCGTCAAAGACGAGTTGTTCTCCGGCGTTCTGCCCATTGCCGGTGGATTGGGGCAGGGCATAGATGTTGAACTCGATCCACGGCAGCGCCGGGTTTTCCAGATGCATAATCTGTTCGCCGGGGCTGAAGGGTTGCGTTGCGCCGAGGCCGGAGCCATTGCTGATGGCAATGCTTTTGCAGTTCGTTGGATAACCCGCAGCGTCAAGCTGCCGGATGAGGCTCTTTCGATCGATGGCGGGTGCCGCCAGGCCGTCACTGGTTGAGTAGTGCACCAGCAGCATTTCTTTGAGCGCCTCGAGGGTCAGGACCTGGAGCAACTCGCTCTGCGACGCAAAGCCGGGTTCATAGTCGGTGAACGACGCACAGAATTCCAGGTATTTCTGAAGGCCCAAAGGAATGTTGGCGCCTTCGTGGGGGGCGTCGAAACTGATCCAGGTGTCCACGCCGTGCTGCTTGTTCTGAGCCTCCAGGTCCGCCAGGGCCAGACGGGAGGTCAGGCCGCCCATGCCGGCGCCGACTACGGTAAATTTATGGGCTGCGCCGGCGCGGTTCGCCTGGATATATTCAATCGCTTTGGCCGTTTTGGCCCCGTTATCCCAGACGTTTCGGTTGGCATCGTCAAAATTGAGCAGGATCACATCGCGGCCGAAATCGTGCAGCTCTTCAATCAGCCGGTCCCCGTTGAACTGCGTGTAGAGGGCCTCTTCGTCATGATCGTTATAGAAATCAAACCCTTCAATAAACAGCACCGGATGGCGCAAACCCGTCAGGCCGGGGTCGGCTTTATAGATGTAGAGCATGCATTTGTTGACTTCAACGGTTTCCGTCGGATCGGGAACCGTCTGGGCCGACGCCGCTTGTGCACCGGCCATCAGGGCCAGGGCCAGCAGCGCGCCGCCTTTTTTTGCTTTCGCTCTGGAGAGAGGACATTTCATCGGGATCAAAAATGCATTTGTTGTACCAAAAGGGCGGGTTTCGGGTGCCCGGCCGGCGTGTTTGTGCGGTGGTTGCGGTATGGTTGATTTGTAATGTGCACAAAGCGAGGGGTTAAGGGATTTTGTGAGTCGGCGGATCACCGCCCGGATATTCAAATTATTTTTTTTCATTCGAAAAGAGAATACTCATGAAAATCTCATATCTGCGTAAGAATTTTGATTATTCCGCAATCCTGCGATGGAAAAATCTAACTTAGTGCCGGCGAGGGGATTAATTCGGTGCAACCGGGCCGGCATTTGGCGGGGAAGGTCCCGGCGGTCCGGCATGGCATGCGAAATGCTTTTAAAGTTTTTGTACATCAGTAGCCGGCGCATGCATGATCTGTGCTGCGGCCGGTGCGTGGAGGACTGAATATGAAAAAACAACAAGGGATGAAGATTCGAATCGGGATCGTTGCGGTATATCTGCTGTCCGGCGGGATCTGCATGGCCGGACTCATCGGCAAAGCGGATCCGGATCAGGAGCTGAACATCGGCTATTCCGACGCCAT
>JBFJYX010000366.1:0-3069 GCA_041622415.1 Pontiella sp. | reverse complement strand
GGCGGTATAAAGATTGTTCTGCTCACCGGGATCGGCTTCGAGATCATAGAGCTGCCCCGGGGCGTCACCGGACGCTTTCCCGCGGGTCCATCCGCCGGACCCTTTACTCAGCAGCAGCTTCCATTTGCCCTGCCGATAAGAAAACTGGCCGCTGACGGAATGATGGATCACCCCGTTGCGCGTGGCGACGATCGGTTCACCTTTGAGCGCCGGTGCAAAACTGATGCTGTCTTCGCCGGCCGTTTCCGGCAGTTCAGCGCCGGTGAGCTCGGCACAGGTGGCCATCAGGTCGGTCAGGCAGATCGTCTGATCGCTCGTGCTGCCGGCCTCGATACCGGCCGGCCAGCGGACAATGAACGGCACGCGGTGCCCGCCCTCCCAAAGGTCTGATTTATAGCCGCGGAACTGCGCGCTGGGATAGTGCCCCGCCTTTTCCAGCTCGGATGCTTTAGACGGTTTGGCGGAGCAGCCGTTATCGCTGGTCAGCACAATGATCGTCTGTTCAGCCAGTCCCGAGCGGTCCACCGCCGCCACAATCTGCCCGACCACAGCGTCGGTCTGCATCACAAAATCGCCGTACGGCCCGATTTCAGATTGGCCCTGCCACTCCGGCGACGGCGCAATGGGCGTGTGCGGAGAGGTCAGCGCAATATACATAAAGAACGGCTGATCCGCCTTCTGCTGCTGAATATATTCAACCGATTTCCGGCCGATCTCCGGGAGTACATCGACCGCCTCGAATTCCGGATGCGCCGCCCCTTTGCGGTTGGCATGGAACTCCTTGATGGCGGTGGCTTCCCCGATAAACCGGTCGTTCTCGATGTAGATATAGGGCGGCATGTCCAGCGAAGCCGAGATGCCGTAAAAATAGTCGAACCCGTGATGAATCGGGGTATCGCTGATCGGCGCGTTCCAGTCCACGCCGTCCGTTCCAACCGCTTTTCCCGAGGTGGGCTTTCCTTCGGGCGACCGGAGCCCCAGCCCCAGGTGCCATTTCCCGATACAGGCCGTTTGGTAACCCTGCTGCTTCAACAGGCCGGCCACCGTCAGACGGTCTTGGTCGATCAGCGGCTGGTCATAGCCCCACAGCACAAAACGCTGCAGGCGCGTGCGCCAGTTATAGCGCCCGGTCAGAATGCTGTAGCGGGTCGGCGTGCAGACCGCCGAGCTGGAATGCGCATCGGTGAACACCATGCCCTGCGCCGCCAGCTGATCCATCTTCGGCGTCGCGACTTTACCCCGCTCGGGATTGAGGCACTGCACATCGCCGTAGCCGAGGTCATCCGCCAGAATATAAATCATGTTCGGTGCATCCGCAAAACCGGCGGTCAGGCCGAACAACACACACATGCCCAACATATATTTTTTCATTCTGTTCCCTATATTCCCCTTCCAACCGCGGACTGTACGGAAGTCAGAGCAGCGCAAAGGTGCGTTTGATCGCGATTACTGCCGGGCGGCTTTAACCGCACCCGGAAGTTTATGCTGTCCCGCATCCTTGCTGTTTCTGATCTCCGTGTGCCGCTTGCTCCGCGTCGTGTACCAATGGTATTTGCCCGTCGCGGCCGGATCGGTTTCGATGTCCGATGCATATTCCACCGCAATGACGGTGTTGCGCGTATCCGGTGCTTTTTCCGGCACTTCAATTGTGGTGACGCAGCCGGCCGCATCATACTTGACCGGCAGCGCCTGGCGGTCCGCATCCGCCAGGAAGTAGGCCCTGGCCGGTTTGCCGATAATGCCGTTAAACGTAATGCCTTCCGGTTTCCACTCCAGCACATGCAGGTAGACCGTCCGGTCCTTCCGGGTCATCGCGCCCCACCAGAAATCAAAATCAACCGGAGAGTACGATGTGCCATAAATCGACTCGCCGTTAACCTTCATCCAGGCCCCCACCTCTTCCAGGCGTTCGAGCTCTTCCGGCAGCAGGTTGCCCTCCGGCGTCGGACCGACGTTGAGCAGGAGGTTCACGCCGCGTGCGCCGCACAGGGCCAGGAATTCAATGATATCCTTCGGACTCTTCCAGGCGTCGTCGGTGCGGTCATAGCCCCAGTTATGGCGCATGGTCATGCAGGTTTCGGAATCCACGGTCATGCGCTCCGCAGGAAGCATCCGGTCGGGCAGCGATTCAAAGTCGGCATATTTCTGCTGATCCTGCGGCACCTTGCGGCTGTAGAGGCGGCTGCAGATCACGGCATTCGGCTGGAGCTCGCGCACCCGGGCGCCCTGCGCATCCGCTTCAATCACATTGCTGCCGCCCACATCAAACCAGAGTACGGCCATTTCGCCATAATTCGACAGCAGCTCATCGAGGTTCTTTTCGACCAGCGCCAGATATTCATCGTTCGTCAGCGTGCCGGGATTATTCCGGCCCCGGCTGCGGTGATACCAATCCTTGAACTGGGAATAGTAGACGCCGAATTTGATATCTTGTTTGGCGCATTCCTCCGACAGCTCCTTGATGATATCGCGCTTGAACGGCGAGGCATCCATCACGTTGTAATCGGTCGCATCGGTATCGAACAGGCAGAATCCGTCATGGTGCTTCGACGTGATGACGATGTATTTCATCCCCGCATCCTTGGCCACCGATACCCACTTCGCGGCATCAAAATCCGTCGGATTAAATTTCGGGGCGAGCGTTTCGCGGTATTCGCTGCCCGGAATCTTTGCGCTGTTCATCAGCCATTCCGCACTGGCGCCGCCCTGCTCCTTGCCATAATCCCTGCCCTTCCACTCTCCGCCGGCGACGGAATAGAGGCCCCAATGGATAAACATGCCGTAGCGCGCCTCGCGCCACCACTCCAGATGCGTATCGTCCGTCGCATCGGCGACACCCGCCAGCGGGGTCAGCGTTGCGACCGCAAGCAAAGCGCACAGTCCTGTTTTCAAAGCGTACATCTTATCGTTCCTTCCCTTGAGGGGCTATTTCATCCAGTTCAGCTGTTTCCAGTCATTGGACGTGTCGTTCTTTTGCGGAGCACCCGGCGTGCTGCGACCATTCTTCACAAAATCGGCGGCCAGCGTCTTCAGCTCTTCGACGACCTCCGGATAGTCATTGATCAGGTT
>JBFJYX010000365.1:0-3084 GCA_041622415.1 Pontiella sp. | reverse complement strand
GCTGGATAGTCCGATCTGGGGTATTTTTCTCGATAAGACCAACAGCAAGTATGGAAAAAGCAGGCCCTGGTTCCTGTGGCTATGTGTTCCCTATGCCGTTCTGGGGCTGATGCTGTTTTATATTCCCGAGCTGGGGGACTTGGGCAAGGCGGTTTACTTTGGTACTGTTTATGTGGTGTTCGGATCGATCTATACCGGGATCAATACCCCGGTTACCTCCATTCTGTCGACGTTGACCAGTGATTCCAAGGAGCGGGTCACCCTGACGTCATTCCGCATGATCGGCTCGAAACTCGGGGTGCTGATTGTCAGTCTCCTGTTCCTCCGCATGGTCGATTTTTTCGGGCAGGGGGATGAGGCTCAGGGACATTTCCGCACGATGATTGTCTTCGGCCTCGCATCGATTCTCTTTTATCTCATTGCGTTCAGGAACCTCCGGGAGGTGGTGCAGGTGAAGCATGAGCGGATTCCGATCAAAGACGCATTCCGGGCATTCAGAGGGAATTGGCCCTGGGTGATTATTTTTGTGTCGAGCTTCTGCTTCTGGATCGCCTTCATCGCACGCTTTGCCACGGTGAATCACTTTTTCAAATACTGCTGGGGAGACAAAGGGTATGTACCTTCATTTTTAGGGCTGGATGTCATTTCTTTGGGCGCCATTTTTCTCATTCCTTTTTTCTGCAGGTTCGGCAATAAATCGACGATCTGGGCGATCTCTCTGTTTTTATCCGCGCTGGCGCAGCTGATCTTATATTTCGGTGCAGCACAGAATTCTATCGCCCTGTTATATCTCGGCTGGACTGCGGGTATCTTTACGAGCGGGATTGCCCTGGCGTTGCCGTTTTCTCTGATGTCCGACAGCGTCGATTACGGGGAATGGAAAACCGGCGTTCGTGCGGTCGGACTGCTGACGGCCGTGGGTACGGCGTTCTGCCTCAAGGCGGGCAGCGGCTTTGGCGGCGCCGTTCCGGCCTGGGTCATGGGATATACCGGTTTTGACGGAAAACTTGAGGTTCAAACAGACTTTGCGCTTTCCGGCATATCGTTCGGATTCATTTGGATTCCCGCCATCTTTTATGGCCTGGCGCTGATTCCCGTCCTGTTTTACGGCCGATTTGAAAAGCTGGAGTCGACGATCCAGCAAGAGCTCGCGAACCGCAGAACAGAAAATGTCGAAACCGTGAATTAACGTTAATGAACGTTCATTAACGGTTTGCAGATGCAGTGATTTAGATAGGTATATGTAATGTATAAATGGGTAGAAAACCAAAACTCGTGCGAGATGATTGATGGCGTAAAGCGTCTTCGGATTCGTTTTATCAGCCCGGAGATCGTGCGGGTTTCCTATATTGAAGGCGACGGATTTATTGATCCGGCGAGCGCGATTGTTACGAGCGAAGCAACCTGCACGGATTTCCAGACCCTGGAAAAAGACGATGCCGTGCTGATTTCAACCGCTGCTCTTCAGGTGCGTGTTTCAAAGCTTAGCGGTGCGGTCTGCTTTATGGATGCAACGGGCAATGTGCTGCAGCAGGAGCCGGAGCGCGGCGGCAAGTCGCTGGTGCGAAAAGAGGTGTTCCGGAATGTCTATGATCACACCGCGGCGATCAAGACCGGCCAGAACATCGACGGCGCACGCGCCGAGGCCGAGGCCGTCGACCGCGTGTTCGACCGCCACGCATTTGAAGCAAAGCTGGAATTTACCTTTACCGATGACGAGGCGGTTTTCGGCCTCGGTTCGCACGAAGAGGGCTATGGCAACCTGCGCGGGAAGTCGCAGCAGCTGTATCAGCAGAATATGAAAATGGTGGTGCCGTGCATTGTTTCGACCAAAGGCTACGGTTTGGTCTGGGACTGTTCGTCGGCCATGGTTTTTCATGACGATGCGTATGGCAGCTATCTGTGGGCCGAGTGCGTGGATCAGCTCGATTATTATTTTATCGGCGGCGGCCATGCCTCGGCCGTGGCGAAAAACTATTATGCGCTGACCGGCGCGCCGCCGATGCTGCCGAAATCGGCCTTCGGTTATGTGCAGTCGAAAGAGCGCTATGTGAATGCCGAGGAAATCGTCGGCATTGCGCGGGAATACCGGCGGCGCGAGGTGCCGCTCGATATTATGGTGCTGGACTGGAAATCGTGGCCGGACGGTCCGCAGTGGGGACAGAAAAATTTTGATCCGGCGCGTTTTCCAGACCCTGGAAAATTTATTGAAGAGCTCCACGAAATGGGCGTGAAGCTGATGGTATCCATCTGGCCCATTATGTCGGGCGAGTGTGCCAACCAGGTGGAGCTGCGGGAAAAGGGGCTGATGCTGGGCAATCAGTCGACCTATAACGCCTTTGAACCCGCCGCGCGCGAAATTTACTGGCGGCAGGCGGAAGAGGGCTATTTTTCAAAAGGGGTTGATGCGTGGTGGTGCGACTGCACGGAACCGTTTGAAGCGGACTGGACCGGCACGGTGAAACCGGAACCGCACGTGCGCATGAAGATCAATACCGACCAGGCGAAGCGCTATATCGACGAAAGCAAAACGAATGCCTTTTCCCTGCATCATTCGCAGGGCATTTATGAAGGGCAACGCAAAACGACCGATGAAAAACGGGTGCTGAACCTGACGCGTTCTTCGCATGTCGGGCAGCACCGTTACGGCACGGTGAGCTGGAACGGCGATATCTGCGCGACGTGGGAGGTCTACCGCCGTTCCATTCCGGAAGGCGTCAATTTCTGCGCCACGGGCGAGCCGTACTGGACGCTGGATATCGGCGGGTTTTTCCTGCGCAACGATCCGGAGATGTGGTTTTGGAGCGGTGACTATGAAGACGGCTGCCGCGGCCTCGGAACGCGCGAGGGGACGGAGCCGCTCGAAAATGATTTCGGCTGTAAAGATCTCGGCTTTTGGGAGCTCTATACGCGCTGGCTGCAGCTGGGCTGTTTCCTGCCGATGTTCCGTTCGCACGGGACCGATGCGGCGCGCGAGATCTGGCGCTTCGGTAACGAGGGCGACCGGTTTTATGATGTGATCGCGAAGTTTATCCGCCTGCGCTATCAGCTGCTGCCGTACATTTATTCGGTGGCGGCCGGCGT
>JBFJYX010000364.1:0-3092 GCA_041622415.1 Pontiella sp. | reverse complement strand
TTAAGGTATCCAGTTTGATGTTGTTCGCCGTCTTCAGGGCCCGGCCATAGTTTTCCAGAATGCCGAAACGGGATGCGGGGGTGAAATCGATATAAAACCGGTCTTTGTCCAGCATGCAGGTGCTGTTCGGATCCACGCGTTTACCAACCGGGTCATGTCCCCAGAGTTTGATCTCCAGCTCGTTTTCCAGCCTTTTTATTTTGCCGTGCTTCATGAAGTCGAGATAGCTCAACCCCCCGATCAGCAGATTATTTTTGGCCGCTCCCTTTTCTCCAAACGTGGCCAGCACATTGTTAAAGCACGAGAGTTCCCGGGCATCGTCTCCGGTCAGGACCTTGCTGATATACTCGCCGCTTTCACCATCAAGCAGCATGAAGTCTGCGAACCCTGCACCCTTGTAGGCCGTGCCGGTAAGGGGAGAATAATTTTTGATCCGCAACGGCTGATCTGATGTGTTGGCGACACCGCCGTATAGAGCGATAAACCCCTTATCTTCGTAGAGACCGAGGCTGAGAATCAGTGAGGGTGCATCCGCTTTGGTGCCCGTCAGAAGAACTTGTTTACCTTTGCCTAAAGAATCGGCGAGAGTCTCTTCCTGCCATTTAAATGTATATCCATCAGTTGAATTCCATTCTTCAACCGACCAGGATGCGTTCGACAGACATTCAACATGATCCTTCTTTCGAATGGCCGAATACGTGCCCTCTTTGAGCGAAACCTGAATCGCTACCAGCTCATTTTCAATAACGACTTCCGCAGTCGTCGCACGGATCCGAACCGCATCGGCTAGAACCGTTGATGAGAACAAAAACGCTCCGGCCAAACCCATCATCCATTTTTTCATACTCAACATTTTCATAGCATTCCCACACATTGTTTTTTCTTTCACATCAACCCCCGATCAACGTCAGTCACACCGTCCCGATCAATCGCATGACCGAACCCCTTTGGAGGCCATCAGCGTTTTCAATTGCTCCGCCAGCGAGGCCGCCTTTTCGGGATGCTGGGCAATCAGATTGTTCTGCTCCGAGGGATCATTCGCCAGGTCATACAACCTGGCCGGCTGGGCGTTACCGATCCAGGATTCATCCTCCGCAGCAATATATTTCCATGCCCCGACCCGCAAGGCGCGGCCGATTTGAGACTCTTCAAACATAAAGGGAAGACCCGCCGAATCGTTTCCCATCAACGCATCCAGCATGTTCCGGCTGTCGCGGGCTTCATCGGCCGGAACCTCCAGGCCCAGCAGCGCGGCAAACGAGGCAATAAAATCGATCTGATTCACCAACGCGCCGGACGTGCCCGGCTTGATTGCGGCCGGCCAGCGCACGATAAACGGCACGCGGGTTCCGCCCTCGTAGATCTGGTATTTTCCGCCGCGGTAAACCCCGGACCCGTCGTGGCCGCGGTCCACCTCCCCCTGCGATTTATTCACCGTGGTTCCGTCTGCGTACCCGTCGTTATACACCGGGCCGTTGTCGCTGGAAAAAATCACCATCGTATTTTCAGTCAGGCCGTGTTCCTCCAGCGCCTTCAGGACTTCACCCGTGGCCCAGTCGAACTCGACCATCGAATCGCCGCGGTGGCCCAGCTCGGTCGCACCCCGAAAACACGGATTCGGAGCACGCGGCACATGGATGCACTGCGACGCAAAATAGAGGAAAAACGGTTGATCCTTATGGTCCGCGATAAACGCCTTCGTCTGTTTCACAAACTCGTCGGTCATGGTTTCGTCGTTCCACAGGGCCGATTTTCCGCCGGCCATGTACCCGATGCGGCCAATGCCGTTAATCACGCTTTGATTGTGGCCGTGCGTGCTGCGGTAGTAGGTCATCGCACCCTTATTCTTTTTCGCATCGGGATATCGGGTGCTGCCGGGGCGGTTTACTTGTTTGGCCGAGGTTCCGACATATAGCGGATCGTTCGGATCGAGATTCACGACGCGATGTCCGTCCAGATAAACACACGGCACCCGGTCGTTCGTCGACGGCAGAAGAAATGACCGGTCAAAACCGATCTCCAGCGGGCCCGGCTTCACATCGCCATTCCAATTGACCGGCGTCCCCTTGGTTCCGATCCCCAAATGCCACTTCCCAATCACCCCCGTCGTATAGCCCGCCTGCCTAAAAAGCTTCGGCAGCGTCAGAATATCCGTTGGAATTGTCAGCGGCGCATTGGGCGGAAGGATGTGGACGCTGTCGCGGAACGCGTGAATCCCGGTGAGCATCGAGTAGCGCGACGGCGTGCAGGTGGCGGCCGAACAATGGCCGTCTGTAAACACCAGCCCCTCCGCCGCCAGGCGGTCGATATTCGGGGTCGGAATCATTTTAGAGCCGTAGACGCCCACATCGCCAAAACCGACATCATCGCCATAGATAATGACCACATTCGGGCGCTGCGTTTCCGCCTCGGCGAAGGAACATAACGTACCGCATAACGTTATGACCAGCATTGCGCTTTTGTTCAAAACCCGTTTCATCTCAGCCCCTATCCTCTCCGGTTGCATTATGCTTTGCGCCACTCTATTTCTTCTGTTTTTTACCTTTAGCGACCGCGGGCCATTTTTTGATCGGGGACGGGGTGTGCGCTTTTTTAAAGATGCCTCTAAACTGATCGACCACCTCGGGGTACTGGGCGGCCACATTGTTTTGCTCTCCGGCATCCGCATGAATATCAAACAGCATAATGGGATCACCGCCGCCGCCCACGTTCAGCTGCACCGCTTTCCACTTTTGGGTCAATGCGGCACGCTTGCCGCCCTTTTCATAAAACTCCCAGTAGAGATAATCGTGCTGCGCCTGTCCGCTCTGCCCCAGCAGGGTCGGCAGAAAACTGAGGCCGTCGATTCCGTCCGGCGCGGCCGCCCCGGTCAATTCGCAGAGCGTCGGCATTACATCCCAAAAAGCGGACAGATGATCCGACTCGCTGCCGGAGGCAATATGTCCCGGCCACCAGGCAATCATCGGAACCCGGACACCGCCCTCAAACATATCGCGCTTACCGCCGCGCAGCGGCCCGTTGGAGTCAAAATGTTCGGGCGAATGACCGCCCTCGCTGTGCGGCCCGTTATCGGACGAAAACAGGATCAGCGT
>JBFJYX010000363.1:0-3117 GCA_041622415.1 Pontiella sp. | reverse complement strand
CTTTGCCCGCGGCATGCGGGCGATACACAACTTTCCAATCCCCGGAAAAATCCGGGGGACAGGGGTGTCATGTCTAAACAGGAAAAATGGTTCAGGTTCGGAAAGGGCCTTTCGCCGAAGCGCGTCCGGGGACTGACCGTTGCGTCGTTTATTCTTCCGCTCGTGCTCTGGTCGGCGATCAGCTATATCCCGGGGCTGTGGCATCCGGAAGTGCAGATCCGGGATGTCGGCGACAGTATTTATTTTGATGCGGGCGACCGGGTCGATGCCGAAACGTTCGCGCTGGAAAATAACAACCTGTTGGAATCCGAGAGTGTTCCAATGGTTGGAAAACGCGTGAACCCGGTTTATTTCCCGGCCCCGCACGAAGTGACCCGGGCGCTTTATTCCGCCTTCGTCACGGAGCCGCGGCGCGACGGCGAACCGTGGTTTCACCAAAGTGTGGCCCACAGTGTTCGGGTGGTCTTCTGGGGCTTTCTGCTCTCTTCGCTGTTCGGCGTTCCGCTCGGCATTCTCTGCGGCGTCTTCAGCTATTTTTCCAAACTGATTGAACCCTTTGTGGAGTTTTTCCGCTACTTCCCGGCCCCGGTCTTCGGTGCGCTGGCGGTGGCGATTCTCGGCATCAACGATGCGCCGAAAGTGGCGATCATTTTTATCGGCACGTTTTTCCAGCAGGTGCTGGTGATTGCCAACACGACGCGGACGGTGGATTTCAGCCTGGTCGAAGCGGCCCAGACGCTGGGGGCCAAACCCGGGCGGCTGCTGTTCAAGGTGGTCATTCCCGCCGTGATGCCGAAGCTTTATATGGACATGCGCATTCTGCTGGGCTGGGCCTGGACCTACCTGATCGTGGCGGAGGTCGTCGGCACGAGCACCGGTATCAGCTGGTTCATCAACCAGCAGGCCAAGTACCGCATGTTCGACAATGTCTATGCCGCCATCCTCGTGCTGGGCTTTATCGGCCTCGGCACCGACATGCTGCTCGGGGCACTCGGTAAACAGCTGTTTGCCTGGGAAGAGGGCCGGCGCTCCGGATTCGGCCGATTGCTGCGAAAGATTAAACCTGTTTCGGCGGAGGCCTGAGATGACCGATTTACCCAGTACACTGAACCTGCCGTCCTACCAAGAGCAGTCGCCCAAAGTGAAGGAGCGGCTGACGCATATCAAAAGCCAGCCGGTCGTCATTGAGGTCGATAAACTGGTGAAGGATTTCCCGACGGAAGACGGCATGCGCCGTATCCTCGATCAGGTGTCGTTCAAGGTGCACAAACGCGAGTTCCTTTCGATCATCGGCCCGTCGGGCTGCGGTAAATCCACCGTGATCCGCATGATGGCCTGCCTGGAGGATATTACCGACGGCCTGATTCTGGTGGACGGCTATCCCGTGACCGAGCCGGGGGCCGACCGCGGCATGGTGTTCCAGAAATACACGCTCTTCCCGTGGCTGACCGTGAAGAAAAACGTCATGTTCGGCCTGGAGGTCGGCGGCGCCAGTAAATTCGATGCCGAGCGCGATGCCCTCCAGTGGCTGGACATTGTCGGGCTCGAACCGTATGCCGATCTTTATCCGGCGCAGCTTTCGGGCGGCATGCAGCAGCGCGTCGCCATTGCCCGCGCGCTGGCCAACAAACCGAAAGTGCTGCTGATGGATGAGCCGTTCGGTGCGCTCGATGCGCAGACGCGCGCCAAAATGCAGGCCTATCTCCTGCAGATCTGGAAGAAGATCGATATCACCATCATTTTCATTACGCACGATCTCGATGAGGCGGTTTACCTGTCCGACCGCGTGCTCGTGCTCGAGGCCAATCCGGGCCGGGTGCAGGAAATGGTGGAAGTGCCGGTGGAGCGGCCGCGCTCGCCGAAGCAGTTTTTGTCGCCGGAATTCCTGACCACCAAAATCCATCTCGAAGAGCTGATTCATCCGAGTGCGGAAGAGTCGCAGGATGATTTCGAAGTCGTTAAGATGGTGGCGAAAGAAGCGGAATAATCGGGGGAGCGGGGATGCAGAAAGTAAAACAGAACTATAAGCGCTTCAGTGTCACCATGCCGGCCGAGCTCTACGGCGAACTTGAACAGATGGCGCAGGAGCGCGGCATGGACAACCGCTCCATGATGATTGCGGATCTGGTGAAGCGCGAGGTGCTCCGGCACCGACAGCTCGACCGCACCCGCGTGATGGCGGGAACGCTGACCATTTCCTACGACGCGGCGATCGACGACTGCGCCAACCGGCTGATCGCGTTGCGCCGCAATTATCTGGATGAAGTAATCTCCACCTTTCAGGTGATGCTGGAGGATGGAAAGAATATGGAAATCTGGCTGGTGCAGGGACAGGTGGAAATTCTCCACACCCTGCTTTCCCGCGCGCTGAAATGCAGCAAAAGCATGATGGGGCAGATTACGTTTGCCGACGCCATCCTGCCGCCGCTGCGAACCAATCGAACGTTATGAATATAGAACTCAATGTAGATGAAGCTTCCAGCTTCATGATATTCGCCAGGCTGGACTGCAAGGCTTGCACAACGAAGCAGGATGCTTCGTCTACACTGAACAGGAGTAGAAAATGATCCCGATACCCGAAGAAAAAATCCTGTATGAAACCGTCGTTTCCGGGGGTTGGAACTTTTCGCGCATTGTGCGCCGCGGGCGCACGCTGCGGATAACCGACCTCGAAGGCGGCGGCAATGCCTCGGCGCTGTTTTACAATGCGGACAACTATGCCGAGCGCTACAACATGGGCGACACCATGAAGATTCAGCACATCTCGTCGCTCTTTAAACATGCCTGTATCTATTCCGATATGGGCCGCGTGCTGATGAGCATCGCCGACACCTCCAACGACTGGCACGACGTCATCTGCGGCGTGACCTACCGTGAGGATATCCTCAAGCGCTTCGGCACCAGAACCTATCAGGAATCGCACAACGATTTTTACCGCAGCGGCTTTGATTCGCTGACCGTCGAGCTGGCTAAATACGGCATGACCAAACGCGACTTCACCAACGTGGTGAACTTCTTTTCCAAAACCGTCATCGATGCCGACGGCAACATGACGTTCGTTGCCGATGCCTCGCCGGCGGGGTCCTACGTCGACCTGCGCGCCGAGATGGATACGCT
>JBFJYX010000362.1:0-3122 GCA_041622415.1 Pontiella sp. | reverse complement strand
GTTTTATTACCATACTTTTCCGCTGCCGCTGAAAGAGACGCAGGGGAAGAAAAAGGTGGCGCTGGCGGTTGAGCTGCAGGGCGGAATCTGGGCCTATGGTCAGACGTGTGACCGTTTTCAGCCGGATCTGAAGGAGTCTTCGCGCGGGCTTTACCGGATGTATACGCACACGGACCCGTTCTTTGAACCGGCCGCCGACGAGCGGCAGGGCGGGGTGTTGAGTCCGCCGGTTCGGCCCGCGGATGATGCGGCCGGCGCGGTGGAGAAGGTCAAGGCACGCATCAACCAAACGCTGGCGGATCTGCTGAGCAGGAAGGATGACCGGTTTACGCAGGAAGAGCTGGGCTTTATGGCGCGGGCCTATCATGAGCCGTGGTCGGCCGTGTATCAGTCCCCGGAGCTGGTGGAACGCATTGTGGGCGGCATTGATAATCAATACCTTCATTATCTCGGCGAGCAGGGTGAATTTGAGTGGAAGAAAACCTGGTTCGGTTTCGGCTATTCGGGCGATGCGGTTCGGTATCTGGCGAAGGAGCTGAAGCCCTTTCTGGACCGGCCGATTCGCGGCAAAACGATTTCGCGCAAAGAGGGGTGGGCGAAAATGTTCGTCGCATCGCGCGATGGACATGTGGTCAATCGTCGTTCGTACACCAACCAGTCGATGATCTGGGATATGTACAGTATCTATTTGTGCAACCGGGCACTGGCGGTGGTTGATCCGCGTCAGGCGTGGCCGGAAAAGGAAGCCGTGCAGTTTATGTATGAATCGATGGGGCTGGAGCCCTGGTCCGGCAGCCGGAAAAGTCCGGACGGCGAGCCGACCTGGTCGATGGGCAGGGCGTATTTGCAGCTGACCGAGGCGGGGCTTACGAAAGAGCTCGGCTATGTCGGCGCGTATGGCGAAGTGCTCGACCTGGTGTGTAAAATGTATGATGCAACGCGGCCCGCGTACGGGCAGCCGGGCGATGCGCGGCTCAAGGAACAGGTCATCAAAATTGCGCGGGCGCGCGCCGCTTTTCGTTATCCCTCGACCGATCCGGACGGGTATCGGGCGATGCGGATGGAGGCCGTGGTCGGCTGGCGCGATTTTAAATATCCGGGGCAGGTGGCCTACGGTCAGGGCGTCACCCGCGAGAGTATTCCGTGCGGTGCGGCGGCGGCCACGCTGGATCCGGTGATGATCGGATATGCACAGCAGCTGTTTGAGGATCGTCAGTTCGGGGCTTCGGTGAAAGAGGTGATGAAAAACAACAGCCTGAGAACCTCGCTGGCCCTGCTGGATGTGCCGCATACCTATGAAACCATCCTCGCGCAGCCGGAACAGCCGACCCGCCTGCCAATGGCACCGGGACAGCCGGATGTTGTTTTTGCCGATCCGGAAAACGGGGTGGTCGCGGTGAAAAACGGGGACGACATCCTGTATGCCTCGCTCTACTGGCGGGCCCGGTATGCGGTCAATCACCTCGCCCGCGTGCACTATATGACGCCGACGATCGAGCGTTCGGCGACGGTGCTGCAGGAAACGCGGTTTAAGGACAGCGGGCATGTGCACCGCATGAAGGATCGTGTGAACGGGCCGTTTTTCTCCAAGTTTGAGCGCGATTACAAGGAAGCGGGCGAGTTGGGAGAACGTCTGGCGACGGCCGGTGCGGAGCAGCCGATTGCGGTTGTTCCGGAAACCTATCCGGACTATGAGCCGGGCAGAGAAAATATCTTTGCCGGCAAAGGCACCTTTTATCTGCTGGCGTATGGCGATTACCTGATCGCGATGAACTGCACCGCGGATGAAACGTTTGATTTCGAGGTTCCGGCCGGCTTTGCCGGGGCGAAGGATTTGGTAAGCGACCGACGGGTCGAAGCGAAAAAGGCTGTCGTGAAACCCCGGCAGACCATGGTGCTGTATCGCACGGAAACTTTTTAACTCTGGGGATAGAATGAAGAAACAATGTTTTACTGTTGCGGCACTGCTGGTGCCGATGTTGAGTCTGGCCGCGCTGCGGATGGATGTGGGCCGTTCTGATTTTTCGGACTGGACCGGTGCGTCGAAAGTAAAGAAGGGCGCCGCCGAAATTCGGCGCGGGGATACGATTTCGTATACCTACGAAAACATGAACCGCCGCTATTCCGGCATGATGCGGCCCTTCTTCGGGGATGCGGCGGACTGGTACGATTATGCGGGGATATCGTTTGACCTCTATTTGGACAAGGCTTCGTCGGCCGATGTTTCCGTTACGTTCAGGACGGATCCGGTCGACCATTCGGAGCTGAATCCGGCCAGCACCGCGCAGGTATTGGTTCATGGCGAGGGATGGCAGCGCGTCTACCTGCCGTGGGATCTTTTTGATCTGAACATCGGGCAGCAGGGCAATACGCTGCAGGCGGTGAAGTCGCTGGAGATTACTGCGGAGTCGGCGAAAAACAAAAAGCTGAAGATCCGCCATGTTGAGCTGGTGAAAGGCGAGCGGGTTGCGCTCGAGTCGGCGGTGCGCGGCCGTGCGGCGAAGGCCGGCGGGACGGTTCAGTATGAATTTGAAATCGGCAATACCACCGATGAGGTTCAGGGCGTCAACCTGCTGGTTGAAAAAACGGGATGGGAATCGATGATGGTTTCGCTGGATGCCTCCTCCTTTGAACTGGCACCGGGCGAAGTGAAAAAGGTTGCGGTGGAGGTGGCCATTCCGGCCTCGCTGCCGGCGGGTGCGCGGGAGCAGCAGATCATCAAAGCCATTCCGAACGGGCTGGGCGCGGCCGCGGAAACGCTGACCTTTTTTACGGCGGTTGAAGTGCCGACACCGAATATTGTGTTTACGGCCGAGGGCTGGCAGCAGGTTAAAGACAAAGTCGCCCATGTTGACTGGGCGGCCGACGAACTGGCAAAGCTGGAAAAGAAGGTTTCGGGCTGGAAGGTGCCGGAAGGCGCTCCCGTTCGGAAATTTGAAAACCGCAATGAGTACCAGCCGATCTTTACCAAGGGGGATGGTGACCGCGTGTATGAATGCGGCGTGGCGTATCAGCTGACCGGAAAAACGGAATATGCCGAAAAGATCGCCAAACTGTTCCGCCGCCTGATCAGCGAGGAAGACGGTTATCCGGTCACCCTGCACGGCGGATCCGGCTCATTT
>JBFJYX010000361.1:0-3158 GCA_041622415.1 Pontiella sp. | reverse complement strand
GCCCCGAAGACCAGCTCGCCCTTATGGACAATAATGCCCTCCGGCGTCTTCTGCGTATCGGTCACTTTAAAGCCGAATGCGTTGCCTTTAATTTCGCCCTGGTCGCCCTGCTGGCCGCCGGACTCCGGATAAAACGGGGTCTCTTTCAGAATCAGCGTGTGGTTGTCGAGCATCTCCACCACTTCGGTCCGGCACTGCGTGGCGTCATAACCCAGAAACGGGGTTTCATCCACATCCAGCGTTTTACCGGAAGCCATCACCACCGATTTCTTCG
Source organism: Pontiella sp. (assembly GCA_041622415.1). GTDB lineage: Bacteria > Verrucomicrobiota > Kiritimatiellia > Kiritimatiellales > Pontiellaceae > Pontiella. Next base: position 2,884 of record JBFJYX010000361.1, on the reverse strand, counting down.
AGGCGTGGTCCGCACGGGCTTTCTCGCGCTGCTCATTCATCAGGCGCTCAAAACCGTCCTCATCAATATGCATGCCCTTTTCGCGCGCCATCAGCTCCGTGAGGTCATACGGGAACCCGTAGGTGTCGTAGAGTTTGAAGACATCCGCGCCGTCAATCGTCTTCGATTTCGTGCTGGCCAGAATGGAATCAAACACCTCCATGCCTTTATCCAGCGTGCGGTTGAACGATTCCTCTTCCGCCTTCAGCGTTTTGCTCACGCGGTCGCGGTTGCTGACCAGTTCCGGGAAGGCATGGCCGAAGCTGTCCACCACGGTATCCGCCAGCTTGTAGAAAAACGGCTGGGTGAATCCCAGGGTGCGGCCGTAACGCACCGCGCGGCGCAGGATGCGGCGCAAAACATAACCGCGGCCTTCATTCGAAGGAAGAATCCCGTCCGCAATCGAGAACGACAGACAGCGAATGTGGTCGGCAATCACCCGGAACGCCACGTCGATGGCTTCCTGCTCCGTCTGTTTGGCCGGATCTTTCGGCAGCGTGCTGGTGTAGGATTTTCCGCTCATGGTTTCCAGGGTCTGGAAAATCGGCGTAAAGACGTCCGTCTCATAGTTGGAGATGACGCCGGAAAAATCGGTGAAGTTTTTGGTGCACTGGATAATCGAGCAGGCCCGCTCAAAGCCCATGCCCGTGTCCACGTGCTGCGCCGGCAGCGGCGTGAACGTGCCGTCCGGATTGGCGTTGAACTGGATGAAGACGAGGTTCCAGATTTCAATGCAGTCGGCGCTGTCGGCATTCACCATCTCCGCCCCGCAGTCGCCGTTCGGCGTCAGGTCGACGTGCAGCTCCGAGCACGGACCGCACGGGCCGGTGTCGCCCATCATCCAGAAATTGTCTTTACGGTTGCCCGGCACCACGCGTTCCGCCGGCAGATGCTTCAGCCACATTTCTTTGGCTTCCAGGTCGGCTTCCGATTTGTCGTCGCCGCCGAAATAGGTGGCATAAACGCGCTCGACCGGAAAACCCCAGACCTTCGTGATCAGCTCGAACGACCAGTCAATGGCCTCCTGCTTGAAATAATCGCCGAAGGACCAGTTGCCCAGCATTTCAAAAAAGGTGTGGTGGTAGGTATCCAGGCCGACATCGTCGAGATCGTTGTGTTTACCGCCGGCGCGGATGCATTTCTGGGTGTCCGCGGCGCGTCCCGGCGTGTAGGGGCAGTTGACCTGACCCAGGAAGATCGGAACAAACTGATTCATGCCGGCGTTGGTGAACAACAGGTTCGGCGCATCCGGCAGGAGGCTGGCGGACTTGACGACGGTGTGCTGTTTCGATTCAAAAAAATCAAAAAACGATTGGCGGATTTCATTGGATGTCATGGCATTACCTGCTTTCTAAAAATGATCGTGCCGGCCCGAAACCGACGGAAAAGGCGCACTTTATACTGATTGAGCCCCTTTTATGCAAGTAATGCCATGCAGTGAAAGGCCTTATCGGAAAATGCGGCGGCGCGGCTTGAATCGGCGCTCCGGAATCGGTAGTACTGGAACCATGAATGGAAACGTGATTTTACGACACGCGGTGTACTGCACCGCCATGACCCTCTTGCTGGCCGGCTGCGGCGGCCCTGCAGGAGATCCGCAAACCCAATACCGGCAGGGCGTTGAGCTGCTCAACAGTGGAAATCCCGCCAAGGCCGTCGAGCTGCTGACCCGCGCGGCCGAAGCCGGTCAGGCCGAGGCCATGATGGAACTCAGCACCTGCTATAACTACGGCACCGGCGTCGGCCGCGACCAGGATGCCGCGTTCGGCTGGATCAAAAAAGCCGCCGACTCCGGCTCGCAGAAAGCCCGCGCCTATATCTCCATCTTTTATCTGCAGGGCATTGGAACGCCGCAAAGCCCGGATACCGCTATTCAGCTGCTCGACGAAGAGGTGAAGAGCGGCAACACCCACGCCATGACCATTCTCGCCGGCCTCTACGAAGTCGGCGCCGGCGTGCCGGAAGATGCGCGCAAGGCCCTGGAGCTCCATCGCCGCCTGGCCAGCCAGGGCGTTGCGGATTCCATGTATTATATCGGACGCTGCTACATCGAGGGCACAGCCGGCCTGCAGAAAAACGAGGAGCTCGGCGCGGGCTGGTACCGCAAAGCCTCCAACGCCGGCTCCGCGGCCGGCACCGGCAAACTCGGCGCCTGCTATATGATGGGCCGGGGCGTCGAAAAGGATCCGGTACAGGGCATCCGCCTGCTTCAGGAAGCGGCCGATTCCGGCGACGCGGATGCCATGCATAATCTCGGGGTCTGCTATGAGCGCGGTCTGGGCGTCGAAAAGGATGTGACGCGCGCCGTGGAGTTTTACCGCCAAGGGGCGGAAGCCGGATGTGTCGAAGCCATGTACAACCTCTCGGTCTGTCTCGCCAACGGAACCGGAACCGCTAAGAATCCGGACGAAGCCGCCATGTGGAAGGCCAAAGCCGAGGAACCCGGCATTCCGTTGCGCGGCCGCGATAACTGATCCGCATCCGCCACGGAATTTCCAGCCACTGAACCGTCCGGTTTCCAATGGCTGGATTTTTTTTATCCGAACAGCGTCCAGGAAGATGCGGAGATATCCGCCACCTGGATGTTCGAGAGCAGCAGACCGAGCGCCAGCGCCAGCAGCGCGGCAATCCCGACGGCAATCAGCCCCGGATGTCCCGCCAGCTGACGGTCGGGCGACTCAATCTTCTGGGCAACGGCCCGGCTCTGGTGGAAGTGAAGGTGGTGGATCGTTTTATTCTGTGTGCGTGTGTTCATTGTAAGACCTCTGACTTTCGTCTGTTCTGTAACTGGTTGAATAACGGGAGGTCTTGAAAATTATTGTGCACCAAAACAGGACTTCGGTGC
>JBFJYX010000360.1:0-3175 GCA_041622415.1 Pontiella sp. | reverse complement strand
TCATCCAGACTCATTGAAAATCCCCTACAAGTGGAAAAAGCCGCAAATGATCTTTGTGAATTCCATGAGTGATCTGTTTCACAATGAAGTGCGTTCAAATTTCATAGAGGAAGTTTTTTTCACAATGAATGAAACCCCGTGGCACACGTATCAGGTACTAACCAAGCGTGCGGGGAGAATGAAGGTGCTTTCTAAACGGTTGAAATGGACTCCGAATATTTGGATGGGTGTTACCGTGGAAACCGCCGACTTTTATAAACGTATCGATGATTTAAGGCAGGTGCCTGCCGCCGTGCGCTTTTTGTCGTTGGAGCCTCTTCTGGGGCCGTTGCCAAATTTGAATTTAGATGGAATCAACTGGGTTATTGTTGGTGGTGAGTCCGGTCCGGGTGCCCGCCCAATGAATCCCGAATGGGTAACAGATATTCGGGACCAGTGTCTTGCTGCAAACGTTCCCTTCTTCTTCAAGCAGTGGGGTGGTGTGCAGAAGAAGAAGGCAGGCCGCGAACTCGACAACCGCACGTGGGATGAAATGCCCGTTTAGCCGGGTGGCGCACTTTGCCTGTAAATATTCGGCTATAGCGCCGGTGCTGCGCGGAGCGGTGGTTCGGCGGCGCTCACGGATCGTTGGCGTGGAGATCTTCCTCGGCGAAGATCCTGTTTTTGATGAGGGTGATTTCATCGCAGATCAGCTCGCCGATATCATTTTTCCGGGCCACCCATTTGGAAAAGTCCTCGATTTTTTCGTAGATGGTTTCGGCGTGGTCGGCCCCGGGGGCCACGCGGCGGACTTCGAACCGGTATTCATTTTCGGCTCCGTCGGCCTGGGTGACGAACAGGTGATGGTCGATGTTCTGGTGCATGAATTTGTCTTCAGCGATGATATGGCCTCTCATAATAAACCTCCGTTAACTGAGGTCAGGATAGCGCGGCTTCCAAAGATTGGAAAGCGGGTTTTCCAACCCCTGGAAAACCTGTAGGTTGCCTGCATGAACAAGGAAATCAAAGGTCTGGTGGTGCCGGTGCTGACGCCGTTTTCCGAGGATTGGAAAATTGATGAGGCGTCGTTTATCCGGCACCTGGAGTTTCTGTCGGGGCACGGCGTGCAGCGGATTATGGTGAACGGTACGACGGCGGAATTCTTTTCGCTGCTGCCGGAGGAGCGCAAGCACCTGTTTAAAACGGCGCGGCGTTATTTCAAGGGCCAGGTGATTCTGCATGCGGGCGGGCTGGCGCTGGAGCAGAAAAAACTGGAGGTGCAGTGGGCGAACGATTTCGGGGCCGATGCGGTGGCCGTACTGCCGCCGGTTTATCCGGCCGAGTGTCCGGAGGGCGGAGTGATCCGCTATTTCCAGGCGTTGGAAGCGGTCGCGGAGGTGCCGTTCATGCTCTACAATTTTCCGAAACACAGCGGCAATCCGATCACCGCGAAGATCCTGCAGGAAGTGCCGCATTACGGCCTGAAGGATTCGGGCGGGCAGCTGGAGCTGATGGAGCACACGCCGCGTTATTTTGCGGGCAGCAGTTCAACTATTTTTGAGCCGGTCCAGCAGGGGGCGGCGGGGTTTGTGGCCGGTACGGCGAATGTGCGGCCGGAGCTTTATGCGGCGTTTGAAATGCTGCTGGTGGATGCGAAGATCGAAGAGGCCGCGGTGATGCAGCAGGAGGTCAAGGCCTACTCGGCGCGCTTCAGCGGCGGCGGCATTCCGATGCTGAAGGAGAGCCTGGCGCGCAAGCTGGACGGCTATCCAACCCGCGTCCGCGTGCCGCTGATGTAGCGGCGCCGCTCCGCCGATTAGAAACTGCAGCGCACACCCACGCCGATATTGCTGTTGTCCTGCAGCTGGCCGAAAAAGGTGTAGTCGTGCTCGCCGACAAAAAAGTTTCCATACACCGAGGCCTGCCAGTGGTCGGAAATTTTATAGGTCGCATTGGGGCGGATGTAGGCATCGTTATCGGACGGCGAATAGAAGGTGAAGAGGCTGAGCATGAGGTTCTGGTTCATGGCCGTTTTGGTCAGGCGCAGCGTCAGCACATGGCGGAATTCATCGCGCGTGCCGGCATAGTCGTCATAGTCCTGCATCCACTCGATATAATACTGAGCCCCGGCGGTCAGTTCTTTGGCCACTTCGCGCTGATAGCCGGCGAGGAAGCGGAACTCATCGTTCGGAACCACCTGGGTGGCATCTGACGTTTCGCGCGAATCATAGTATCCGATCTCCAGATTCATCAGGGCACTGCCGACCGCTCCCTGTGCGCTGGCGCCGTAGACATTCAGCCGCGGGAAATAATAGTTGTTTGCACTGAGGTCATAACCGGCGGGGCTTTTCCAGAAGCCGTGATAGGCGTAGAGCGCGCCCTCCCAGCTGAGGACCGGACGGTAAAAACGCGCCGAAAATTCGTGGTCCTTAAACCATTCATTGCGTTCCTCCGCGGTAAAATCATCGCCGGTGATTTCCATGCCGTTCCAATAGGAGAGGCGGGAGCCGTCGACATAACGGTCGGAATCAAACTTCGGCATATAGGCAAAGTCAAAACTTCCAATGGCTGGAAACCAGCTGGCGAAGAGGGCATCCGACGGGGCCTTCAGATATTCCTCGTCGCGGCCGAGCAGGAAGGAATTCCAGTCCTTGGGAAACAGGTCGTTGATGAACAGCAGGTCGCCGGTGCCCCAGGTCAGGATCTGCCGGCCGATTTTGAGATCGGCGGAATCGATCGGGGTAAACAGGAGGTTGAGTTCCCGCAGGTCCAGAAAACCGGTGCCGCGGTCGAGGTCGATCTCGTGCCGGTCATCCTGCAGGCCGTCATACAGGAAGTCGGCGCGCACCTGGAGTTCCGCCGCGTCAAAATAGGTCAGCGCATCGAGCTGCAGCCGTGCTTCGCCGAGGCTCATCTGGTCCTGCGCCGGATCATCCTGCGTTCGCGCACCGGCGCGGATTTCCGCAAACCCGGCGAATTCTGTGTCCAGGGCAAAACTTGAAACCTGAACGGTGAAACTTGAAATGAGAAAGAGAAGGATCTTTTTAATTTTCATGCTGCTTCCAATGTAGACGAAGCTTCCAGCTTCGTTGGGTGTGCCTGGCTTTGCGTTCATGACGAAGCTGGAAGCTTCGTCTACGACGTTAGCGCGTTACTTCCCTCGGCGGTCTTCTCAGGAAGCGTTCGGTGAAAATAT
>JBFJYX010000359.1:0-3187 GCA_041622415.1 Pontiella sp. | reverse complement strand
CCCAGGCCGGTAACCGAGATATCACTCGCGGCGAAGGAGCCGGTCATCGAAGCCGCGTCGAACAGCGTAATATCTGTGTTTCCGCCGGCATATGCCGAACCGTCAATCACCAGTTTTGCGCCTTCGTCAACCGTCAGTGCTCCCACTGCATCGATGGAACTCACGCCGGTCGCGTTCAACTCGAATTCGAAGGTCGACTTTGCTTTGGCATTCACCGCTCTTCCCACACTTACCGTTGCCGAATCGCCGATAAGCGAGAACGTGGCAGCGAATGCTGCTCCCGCGTTCAGGTCGTCATCGATCGTCAAGGTGCCCAGTACCGTATAGAACGACGTGCCGCCGGTCGCAGCGTTCCCTGACATGTTTAAAGATGTGCCAATATTTACGGTACTCCCCGCGTTCTGCGTGACGTTCGCGCCGTTCCCGTTGACCCCTTGAGACACATTAATGGCCTGACTCAGATTCACGATTGCACCGTCCAGGACGGTTAAGGTGTACCCATTCCTGACCTGAATGGCTGTAGCATTGTTACCGGCGCCGTTATTCTCACTGGAAAGCTCACCCGAGCTGGTTTGGCCCTGTAAAACCTGATTTCCACTGATGGTAATGATAGCAGCGTCTGCGGTCATGAACGTTGCTGCAAGCGCCACCAGTATTCCTGAAATTTTTCCCGTCTTTTTCATCGTATATCTCCGGTGTCGGGCCGTTTTTGGATATCGGCCCACATGGGGTAAAAAAGTGGCGTCATCATACCGGCCTAAACTTTTCCGTCCATCGCCGGAAAAGGGTAATAGTGCCTGTTTTTTAAAATCCGCCGCATACCCGCCCCGAAAAGACCCAACCTTTCATCCGGCTCTTGACATCGGGGCGCCTGTCGCCGTTACAATGGGTCATTATGACCGATTCCCCTACAGCCCCTGCCGCGATCCGCATCTGCCTGATCGAAGACCATGCCGATTTTCGTGAAGCCCTGAGCGAAGCCCTCGTCTCCAGCGGTCGTTTCGAAATCGATGCCACCCTGTCGAATGCGGAAGACGCCCTGGAATATCTCCGGGAAGCGCCGCCGCCGGAGGTGGTCATTCTGGATCTCGGGCTGCCGGGTATGGACGGGCTCGAGGCCATTCCGCTGATCCGCCGGGCGGCGCCGGAAACCAAACTCCTCGTATTGACGGTGTTCGACAACAAAGCCCGCGTTTTCCAGGCCCTGGGTGCCGGGGCCTCGGGTTATCTGATCAAGTCCGACGGACTCAAAGCCATTGTGCAGGGTATTGTGGATGCCAGCCACGGCATTGCCCCGCTGAGCTCCGAAATTGCGAAAATGGTGTTCGACACCTTTTCCAACTTTAAGCCGGCCTCCCCGGAAGCCGAACTGACGGAGCGCGAAACTGAAGTGCTGAAAAGCCTGGCCGACGGACTCAGCCGCCAGGAGGCGGCGGATGAGCTTTGCCTCAGCAAACACACCATCAACACCCATATCCGCACCATCTATCAGAAACTCCAGGTGCATAATGTCTCCGGGGCGATCAGCAAAGCCGCCTCCATGGGAATCATCTGACGCCGCGCCCGCCGCACGCGGGCCGCAGAACAAGGAACTGCGCATGTTGAAGGTCTTGTTGTCGAAGGGTTCTTTCCTGCTGTCGGGCCTCGCTCTGGCCTCCGTCCGGGCGGACACGCTGGAAGAAAACATGGCGCGCCTTTTTGTCCGCAACTACAAACAGAACGAGGCGCGGCTGGAGGCCATCGACGCGGAACTGGACGCGCTGCCCCGCCCCTACATGAGGGAACCGACCGGAACCGGCGGATATCTCACCCATGCCCAGGCGTCCTCCACCAACAGCGTCATTATCCGCTTCAACTGGCCGGAGCCGGTTGAAATTGATGCCGTGGCCCTGTTCCCGCTGCGCCTCTTTATGGACGAGATCTACGGCGAAAACCTCTACTGGCCCGGGTCGGTTACGATTGAAGCCGAAACAGACGGGGAAATCAAAACCGTGGCCCAATACCGCGGCGACGCTCCGCTGATCCGCCAGTCGCTGCCGAAACTCGTTGCGTTCGAACCGCTCACCACACAGCGGCTTTTTATCCGCTGTACCGACCTGCCCCGGCATCCGCATGAAGATTGGTATGCCGCCGGCTTCGCGGAAATCTGCGTCTTTTCCGGGTTCGAGAATGTGGCCCCGCGGGCCGCCAGCAAAGCCACCCAAAGTCGCCAGGGCTACCACGTGCTCGCCAAAGAGTTCCTGACCGACCTGCAGACGCCGCTGGGCCTGCCCGAACTCAGTTCCCCCACCGAAACCCATGATTTTATTAAAGTCATGCACTCGAAACAGCGATCATCAAACCGGCGCTATGCGCTGACCTTGACCTACCCCGAGGACATCCTGATCGACGGCGTACGGATCGACCCGGCCATTGAACACTCCTACGGCCAGAGTTTTCCGGTCCGCTTCAGGATCGAGCTGCTCGATGCCCGGGGCCGGGTGGTGCAGAGCGATCAGGCCTATGAAAACTTTCCGTTGCGCCCGCCGGGGCTCAACCCGCATTTTGCCTATTTCCCGGAAACGACCGCCCGGTCGGTTCGCCTGACCGTTCTGGGGGCATCCCAGCCCGTTCCCAAAGCCACGCCGGCCATTGCCTTCAGCGAAATCACCGCCCTGCACAACGGGTTGGAATCCGCCCGCGCCACGCGCTTTGAAGAGGTGCTGAGAGCTAAAAAAACCATCCTTTCACTGGATCAGCCGCACCCAACAAAGGCTCAGCAGCTGCTCGCGGCCGCCAATGACGGTCAGACCCACTCCGGGCGGGTGCTTCCGCTGCGGGACTGGATCGTCGGCCTGACCCGCCGGCAGGCGCTGCTCGAAGAACAGTTTGTCCTGAACAACCGGCAGCAGAAAAGTTTGAAGGATGTCGGATATACCCTCATTTACGGCAGTCTCTCCCTGCTGATCATCGTGATCGGCAGCGCCGTCTATTTTATCGTACGCAACCGCCTCCGGGTCAGCCGTGAAATCCGTTCCGCCCGCGCCCGTATGGCCAGCGACCTGCACGACGACGTCGGCAGCAACCTGGGCGCTATCGTGCTCCATGTGGAAAAACTGCAGGAGACCCAGCCCGAACCGGCCGACTATGACCGGCTTCACTCCATTCTGCGTCTCACCCGCGAAAGCGTCTTCGGCCTGCGGGAGGT
>JBFJYX010000358.1:0-3192 GCA_041622415.1 Pontiella sp. | reverse complement strand
CCGCATAAAATGAGCCTGGCAGGTAATTCTGTTTAGAAGGAATCCGGGCTAACTCAATGCCGTTCAGCTCAAGGGAAATAACCTTTTCTCTAGTATCCAGATCTTCCCAAAGTAAAAGCGGGTAGCGGGGCAGGCCGTTTGAGTCCATATAGGCCGCGCAGTATTTCGTGAATTGAGTATCAAATCCGCTGAAATCCACTGCATAGGCTTTGGGCTTTTTCTCGATGTAGACGTCGTTGCTCGGAGGACTGATGGGCTGAATAAAACTCTGCGTATCTTCCAGAATGCTGATTAAATCCTCAGTCGAACGAATCGTGTTATCTTCAGGTTTCGATAATAGCTCCGTTCCGTAAACCTGCACTGAAAACAAGAATAGAAAAACCCCTGAAATCACTTTCATAACTTCCCCTTCACATTTATGCCCCCTGCAAAAAAAGAGGCGCGCCCCCAAACAAGCCTCTCCAGAGGGACCGCCAAGCCCCAACGGGAAACCAGCTGAGGCCACGCCCGAGCGGGCGCGCCTTGCCAGTTGTTTCCCGTTTAAATTTCGGCGGTTTTCTGAAGAAACAAACTACGCAATACGCAAAATCAATTTTCAAATGCCCTAAAAATATACTCTTCTTTTGTTTGCTGCCAAAGAGTTTCTTTACGAAGAGTTTATCCGTTTTTTCCTGTTGCATTTTCGGGGAATAATTCTCGCAGGCCGCCTGCCGGTTCCGCTTTACTGCCGCGCATTATGTTTATTGATTCCCATGTCCATTTTGATCGATTCGAAAAAGACGGCACGCTGGAGGAGATTCTGGCTGCGGCAAAAGAGGCCGGGGTGCACGAAATGGTGGCGATCGGCGGCACGGCCGAGGCCAACGAGCGCTCGGCCCGCCTGGCCGGCGAATATCCGGGCCGAATCTTCGGCTGCGCGGGCTATGACCGCGACGAAGCGACCCGCGAACTCGATTTTTCCAGCCTTCGGAATTTGCTCGAAAATCCGATGGTGAAGGCCGTCGGCGAAACGGGGCTGGATTATTATTATACGGCGGATACGGCCGAGGCGCAGAAAACGCTGTTTAGCGAAAACCTGGCGCTGGCGGTGGAGTTTGAAAAACCGGTGGTGGTGCATTCGCGCGATGCCGATGAGGACACCCTTGCGCTGCTGCGCGATTTTTCCAATGCCTGGAAGGGCGATGAGCTGTGCCGCGGCGTGCTGCACTGTTTTACGCGGGACTCAACCTTTGCGAAGGCGGTGCTGGATCTCGGGCTGTACGTGAGCTTCAGCGGGATCGTGACCTTTAATAATGCCGATGCGCTGCGCGAGGTGGTGCAGTATGTGCCGGACGACCGCCTGCTGATTGAAACCGATTCGCCGTATCTGGCGCCGGTGCCGATGCGCGGCAACCGCTGCGAGCCGGCGTATGTCGTTCATACGGCTGAAAAACTTGCGGACCTCAAGGGGTGTTCGGTAGAGTCTATCGCGAATTTAACGGCGAAAAATGCGCGCACCCTTTTTGCGCTTTAACTTCCAGGGGGTGGAAAATGAAACTTTTAATGATCCTGCTGGCCACGGTTTCCATGGCCTGTGCCCAGTCCAATATTTATCCGCGCGTCAAAGTCATCGGCGACCGCGTGAGCCTTCGGCCGGAACCGCATACCGACTGCGAGGTGCTCGACCGCGCGATGCGGGGAGAAGAGCTGATCTACATCAACCAGACCAACGACTGGATTGCTGTGCAGGCGCCGAGCAATCTGAATTTCTGGGTGTTTGGTGAATATGTGGACAACGGGGTGGTGCTGCCGAAAAAACTCAATGTACGGTCCGGGCCGAGCCAGAACTATAATGTGGTCACGATTGCCCTGCGCGATGAGGAACTCCAGGTGCGCGGGGAATTCAACGGCTGGCTGAAAATTGCGCCGCCGAAGGGGTCCCGGGTCTGGATCAGTGCGGACTTCACCGAGATCATTGAAGCGCCGAAGCCGAAAGTGGTTCCGGAGCCGGAGGCCGTGCCGGAGCCCGAGCCGTCTGTTGCGGCGGAACCGGTGGTGGAAGAGACCGCCGACGTGGAGGACCAGCCGCTTATGCTGATCCTGGACGAATCGAAGCCGCAGGGTAAAATCGACCGGATTCCCGGTGTGCTGCGCCGCGCCAATCCGGGGTTGTATAAACTCGTGCTGATCGCGGACGGCATGGAAGAGCCGATCTGCCTCGTACGCGGTAAAGAATCCCAGCTCGAGCGCTACCTGAACCGCACGCTCCTGATCGAGGGCCCGCTCTACTGGGTCAAGGATGTCGACCTGCCGGTCATTCAGCCGAACAAAATCCACCTGGATCCGATTCTTTCGGAGTAGGAGGCCGAACGCCGAATGTCGCTGAGTTTCAAGTCAGTAAAGCACAGACGTTCAGCCTTCGACCATTTGACTTTTGACCGCGTAAACCGCGCCGTGCTCGACCTGCTTTATCCCCGGAACTGCATCGGTTGCGGGGTGTCGGCGCCGGAAACATTTCGCTATATCTGCTGGGACTGCTGGTCCGACGTCAACAAGGTGGAGCCGCCGTTCTGCAGCCTGTGCGGTGACCCGGTGGCCGGGGCGGTGGACCATGATTTTATCTGTTATACCTGCTCGGCGACGCGCCCGCATTTTGACGGGGCCCGCTCGGCGGTCCGCTATGACGGCGTGGCGGGCGAGGCGCTGCGCCAGCTGAAATATGAGAAGGCGCTTTGGCTGGTGCCGGACCTGGCCCGGCTGATGTATAACTGCCTGATGGGCGAATATCCGGATCAGGAATATGACCTGATTGTTCCGGTGCCGCTCTTTCATGTGCGCCGCCGGGAGCGCGAATTTAATCAGTCGGCGGTGTTGGCGGCCGGGCTGAGCCGCCTTTTAGGGTGTAAATCGGTCCCGCGCACGCTGCGTCGAATTCGGCCTACGGCGACGCAAACAAATTTGACAGCTTCGCAGCGGCTTAGTAACGTCAACAACGCTTTTCAATCGAGGAGAGAGAAGCGGTTGGCCGGTAAACGGGTTTTGCTGGTGGACGATGTGATGACCACAGGTGCAACTGTGAATGCATGCGCAAAAGCCCTGAAACAGGGCGGGGCGACGTCGGTGTATGTGCTGACGGCGGCGCGCGGATAACGGAGAGGATTCTGAAATGGCTTTGTTTGGCGGTAACAAAAAAAACTATTCAACCATCACGGT
>JBFJYX010000357.1:0-3194 GCA_041622415.1 Pontiella sp. | reverse complement strand
GCCGGCATTCTCGTGGTGGTGGCGTGGAATATGAGCGAGCAGCAGAATTTCCTGGCCATTCTGAAAGGCCCGCGCAGCGACCGGCTCGTATTGCTGCTCACCTTTCTGCTGACCGTGCTGATCGACCTGACCGTTGCCGTCGAAGTGGGGATCGTTTTATCCGCGCTCCTCTTTATTCGCCGCATGGCGGAGATTGCCAGCGTCAATGTGATTACCGACGCCGTCATCGGCGATGTCGACGGGGCGGAGGATCCGAACGCCTTTGCGCTGCGCGAAGTGCCGGAGGGCGTCGAAGTCTACGAAGTCGAGGGCCCGTTCTTTTTCGGCATGGCCGACACCTTCTGGAATGCGCTGGGCAACCGGCGGAAAGATATTCCGGTGCTGATCCTGCGCATCCGCAACGTCCCGGCCATCGACGCCACGGGACTGCAGCACCTGCGTCAGCTGTATTTGCAGTGCCACCGGCAGCATACGCAGCTGATCTTTTCGGGGGTTGCGCCGCAGCCGCACCGCACCTTTGAGCAGTCCGGCTTCCTCGCCGAAGTCGGTGCCGAAAACTTCTGCTCCTCCATCGATGAAGCCCTGAAACGGGCCGCACAGTTTGTTCAAAGAAAGGAAACACACCATGCCTAACCGTAAACTCATCAACCAGCTCATCCAGCTGCAGGAACTCATCATTGCCCGCCTCCAGAAAAAGGCGGCCATGCCGAAGGCTCCGCTCGACAGCCTCAATACCAGCATTCAGATGCTCAGTTCCAACATTCCGCCGCAGATCAAAAGCCATCTCAACCAGCTGCTGCAGAAACATCCCGAGGCCGTGGTTCCGCTGGTGGAAGGGCACTGTACCGGCTGCGGCATGGGGCTCAGTATCAGCCAGGCCAACGAGGTCCACCATGCCGAAGAGATTCACCGCTGCCCGAACTGCACCCGCTATCTTTACGTGCCCTCCGAAGTGGTGGCCCGCGAACACGCCAGCCGCGTCTACGGCGAAAAACGCAAAATCGGCATTGCCCGGTTTTCCACCCAGCCGCTGATGATCACCCCGCTGACCGGCGAAACGCCCGAAGACGTGCTGGGCGAAATCTGCGAGCGCATGCAGGCCGAAGGGTTTGTGGAAGACGGCCGGCAGCTGCTGTATATGGCGATGCAGCGCGAAGACATTATCAGCACGGCGGTCGACAGCGGCATGGCCTTTCCGCACGTTCGCGGTGTGGAGGGCGGCGGCCTGACCATGGCGCTGGGCGTCCACAAAAAGGGTATCCATTTCGGCGGCCCCGGCCGGACGCTGACCCGCCTCTTCTTTTTTATGGTGATCCCCACGGCGACCAGCGCGTTTTACCTCAAGCTGCTTGCCGGACTTTCACAGACCTTCCGCGACAAAGACGCCCGCGAGCTGCTGCTCAACGCGGAAAATGAAGAAGAGCTCTGGAAGGCCCTCGTCCAGAAGACCCGCACCGTAATTAAGTAGCGATCACCGCAAAAGAAGCCGTCATTCGGGCGCAGCCGGGAATTTCTGAACAAAGTTCCATTCGGCTGCGGCCGCGGGTTTCCAGTTCCTGGAAAACGCGCGCGATTTCGGCTTCGGTGGTTTCGCAGGTGGCGGTGAAATCGCCGCTGACCGGGGCCGAAAATTCGGTTTCGGATTTCACGACCATCACGTCGGCCGAAAGGTCGGCCTCTTTCAGTTCGCGGGTAATCAGCGCCCAGCCGGCGAGCGTGAGAATGGAAGAAAGGGAACCGGCGAACCCGGTTCCTTTGTCATTCAGGTTTTTCTCCAGCGGCGCCCGCAGCTCGATGCCGTTTTTCCAATGCCTGGAAACCGCGATGCCGAGTGCTTTTGCGGGGAGTATGTCCTTGAGCAGATCCATGAGGGTCGCCGCGTTATCCGGCCAAGTGTGCACAACGCGGCTGGAAGCCGCGTCTACGTTAACTACTGATCGAGGCCGGTGGCCGTTACGCCCATATCCCGCAGCAGGCCGTCTTCGAGGCGGTAGATCCAGCCGTGGACGTGAAGCGACTGCCCGGACTTCCAGGCATTCTGAACAATGGTGGTGCTGCAGACATTACCGACCTGTTCCACCACGTTGAGTTCGCACAGCCGCTCCTTGCGGGCCGCGGGATCCGCGATGGCGTCGAGCTCGGCCGCATGGAAGCGGTAGACATCGCGGATGTGTCGCAGCCAGTTATCGATCAGGCCGTGGTCGGCATCATCCATGGAGGCCGCCACGCCGCCGCAGCCGTAGTGGCCGCAGACAATGATGTGCTTCACCTTCAGCACTTCCACGGCATACTGAATGACGGAAAGACAGTTGAGATCGGTATGCACCACGACGTTGGCGATATTGCGGTGCACAAACACCTCGCCCGGCGGAAGGTCGATGATTTCGTTGGCCGGCACGCGGCTGTCGGCGCAGCCGATCCAGAGAATATCCGGGGCCTGCATTTTGGAAAGCTCCTCAAAAAAGCCGGGCTGTTCCTTCTCGATTTTTTCCGCCCATTCGCGGTTCTGATCAAAAAGCGGTTTCAGTGATTTCATGCTTATCCTCTCATTTTAACTGTCATTTTTTAACCACTCGCTTCGCTGGAGGACACGGAGTGCGCAGAGGCTTTTCCTCTGTGTTACTCTGTACCTCTGTGGCGCATTCTAAATTCGGCGACTGAATATTGGATTAACCGCGAAAGAACGCACGGAACACCAAGATGCCTATCCCCCGTTTTTTCTGCGTTCTATGCATTCTTTCGCGGTTAAAAACAAATTCGTTCGGTCACAATATTGAACGGCCGGAGCATTAGTCGATAAAGCGTTTTGTTAAACCGTCATAGGCCTCGATGCGGCGGTCCCGGAAATAGGGCCACATGCGCCGCACGGTTTCCGACCGCTGGAAATCGAGTTCCACGAGCAGCTCCGTCTCTTCGCCGGTTCCGGCCTGCTTCAGCAGCTCGCCCTGGCAGCCGGCGGCAAAACTGCTGCCCCAGAAAACCGCGCCGCCCGGCTCGGTGCCGGTGCGGTTGACGCTCAGCACCGGAATACCGTTAGCCACGGCGTGGGAGCGCTGGATCGTGATCCACGCCTCGCGCTGGCGCGCCTGTTCTTCGGCCTCGTCGGCCGGATCCCAGCCGATGGCGGTGGGATAAATCAGCAGGTCCGCCCCGGCCATCGCCATCAGCCGCGCGGCTTCCGGATACCACTGGTC
>JBFJYX010000356.1:0-3201 GCA_041622415.1 Pontiella sp. | reverse complement strand
TCGACCGCGGCCGCTTTTTCGGCTGCGAGGCGTTCGGCAAAGCGGCGCGGGTGCTCATTCGGTTTCGGCGTTTCATCGATGTCCGGCACCGCGGTTTCAAATTCGAGGCCGAGCGACTTCAGCAACTCGCGCCGTCGGGGTGAAGCGCTGGCCAGTAAAAGTTTTCCAATGTTCGGATAATTCTGCATAGACGGACAATATGTTGCAAAGCGGGCTTTTAAAAGCCTCATCTGCATGGCACAAGGAGCGCATGAAAACGGTGAAAGTGCTGCTCGGCGGAGTTCCGTTCGGGCGCAATAATGTGGGCGATGAGGCCATTCTCGAATGTGTGGTCGGCATTTTGCGCGAAGTCGCGCCCGCATGCCGGATCACCGTCAGCACCGATAACCAGCTCGAAACGGAGCAGCG
Organism: Pontiella sp.; assembly: GCA_041622415.1. Lineage (GTDB taxonomy): Bacteria > Verrucomicrobiota > Kiritimatiellia > Kiritimatiellales > Pontiellaceae > Pontiella. Next base: position 2,793 of record JBFJYX010000356.1, on the reverse strand, counting down.
TTTGGGTGTGCGTACCGTACCCCTTTTCGGTTTCGATCCGCCTTACAGTCCGCTGCAGATGGAGGATGAAATCGCGCGGGCGGATGTGTTTATCTGGGCCGGGGCCACCGGTCTTTCGGACTATCCCGAAATCCCGCTGGCTATGCTTGAGGTGGCCCACCGCCGGAAAACCCGTACGGTTATCTGGGGCGTCGGCATGAACGATGAGCTCAATCCCTACCTCTATAAAATCCTGCCCGGTAAAAAACGCGCGCTGCTGAACCTGGCCTCAATGCTCACGCTGAACCGCGTGAACTATGTCCACCGTCTGGAGCGCGCGCGCGAAAACCGGGCGCGGAATAAAATCGTGGAAGAACTCAACCGCTGCGACCTTGTGGTCCTGCGCGATCCCGAAACGCTCACGGCGGTGCATCACTGCGGAGAGGTGCCCGACGCCATCGTCGGTGCCGATTCCGCCGAGCTGCTGCAGCCGGCCGATTGGGAAACGGTGGCGCTGTCCCGTGAGGCCAAGGAAATCCTGAATGCGCCGACCCGTAAAATCGGCCTTTGTATTTCCGCCCAGCGTCAACTGGTGCATGAAGAGGAGCTCATCGAATTTCTCGATCGCCTGGCGGATCAAGATTATCACATCGTTTTCCTTCCGATGAACCATGCCACCGACGCCCCGCTGATGAACCGGATTCGCGAGCGCATGAAAAACAAGGTCCACTCCGTGGTCATCGGAGGGAAGCGGCCGCCCAGGGATATTCTGGCCATTGCCGGCAAACTCGATCTGGTCATCAGCAGCCGGCTGCATCTTCTGATTCTCGCATCCGTGCTGCATGTTCCCATCATTGGAATCAGCCGCGGCAGCAAAGTGGATAACTTCCTGACCATGTTTGACCATGTATCCGCCGGCAGCGTGGACCAGTGTGACTTCGATCATATGCAGGCCGAACTCGACCGGCTGATTGAAAGCCGGGAGGAATTCCGGGAAGTGAGCACGGCGGTGCACGAAATGCTCCTTCAGCGGCTGGAAGAAGCCAAACTGCGCCTCGCCGATCTGCTGAACCGCGGCAACTGAATCCTGATTAAATTTCACACTTCGTGAAGTGTGAAATGCATTTTCACAGCCATATCATTCAGTTTTATAAATTTCACACCTCACGAAGTGTGAAAAAACGGATCGTTACCGTCAGCAGGGCGTGTGAATAAACGGACTACAATGCGGAGAGATAATCCGCCACTTCCTGTGCGGTAATTTCGAGGGTCAGAAAATCCTTCATGTCCAATCGCGCCTGAACGGCTTTTCGTACCGGCTTGAGCAGTTTGAGCTTTCCGATCAGCAGGCAGCCGACCAGCCGGCCGTCGCGGAACATGAACATGCGGTAGCCTCCATCGGCGTGGTCGTCGATGGCGCGGTAGCTGCCGTCCTCCGGTTTGATGGTGCCGATACTCAGCATCGGCTTGCCGAGGACTTTCAGCATGTGCGAGCGGGGGATTCCGCCGAATTCGGTGGGAACGCCGGCGGCATTCATTCCGGCAATTTTACCCATGTACATGGCGGGCGACCACGCGCCGTAGCGGACGCCGTCGTGTTCGGCGACATCACCCACCGCATAGATGTCGGGATGGGCGGTGCGCAGGAAATTGTCAACCAGCACCCCTTTATTTACGGTGAGGCCGGCATGTTCGAGCAGCTCGGTATTGGCCCGGTCGCCGGCGGTGATCACCACCGCCTCGGCTTCGACGAGTATGCCCCGTTTGAGATGCACCCCCGAGACCGCGCCGTCGCCGATGATACAATCGGCAATGGCATGGGTGATGACATCAATATTCAGCGTCTTAAGATGCTCCGTCAGCACGTCGCTGCCCTCGGGATTCAGCTGCATGGGCATCAGGTAGTCAAACGCTTCGAGCACGGTGACGTCGGCCTTCTGCTTGGCCAGTGCCCCGGCGGTTTCCAGACCCAGGATGCCGCCGCCGATGCATACGACTTTGGTGCCTTCTTTGACCACGTTCAGAATCTGCCGGACATCTTCAATTTCGCGCACGGTGAATACGTTCTTCAGGGCCGTTCCCGGAATCGGCGGCACCCAGGGGTGCGAACCGGTGGCGACAATCAGTTTGTCGAAATGGAGGGCATTGCCGTTTTCAAGCACCACTGATTTTTCGGTGAGGTTGAGATGGTCTGCAATGGTTCCGAGTTTCAGTTCAATATTGTGCTCCGCATACCAGTCCTCGGAATGCAGCGGCAGGTTTTTCTCCAGGAATTCGCCGGCCAGCAGGCGGGTCAGGTTGAGGCGCATGTAGGGAATTTCCGCCTCTTTGGAGAGGATGGTGATTTTGGCGTCCGGGGCGTGATGGCGCAGCACTTCCGCGGCTGAAACGCCGGCAATACCGGCCCCGATGATGACGAACTGCGATTGCCCCGGATCATGCCGCTCGGGTTTGATGACGTTGGAGATTTCCTTGAAATCTTCCGCTTTGGCCTCGCAGATCGGGCATGATTCCGGGGGTTCATCCCCATAGTGCAGGTACCCGCAAATGGAGCATCGCCAGGTTTTTTCTGAAGTCGTCGTCATTCCTGTTCCTTTCAGCTGAGGCTGTTGGAGAATGAGTATCATTTGCGTGCGCATGAACTAAGTAAAAAAGGGTGCGGGTTTTCAGGATATCGATCCGGTCGGGGCGCTGAATAATTCTGCCGATCCGGGATTGACTCACATCCGATTATTCGCATAATTCGCCTTCCTTTTGACCCTTCGGGGTAAAGGACCCTGCCGGCGTAGCTCAGTGGCAGAGCAACGGATTTGT
>JBFJYX010000355.1:0-3219 GCA_041622415.1 Pontiella sp. | reverse complement strand
GCTGCCGCTTCCAATGGCCGGCTGGAGCATTGCGCGTCGGCTACTTGGTTTTGGCGGAAAACCATTTCTGCTCTGCTGTGTGAAATAGAAAGCAGATGATTCCCGTCAGAATAATGACGATGGTGGTGGTGCCGACGGGCGTGTTGTAAGGGAGCAGCAGGCGGTACAGGACGAATCCGATGAGCCAGAGCAGGCCGTTTTTAAGGTTGAGGTTCCGGGTCAGGCTGTCTGCGCGGCGGAGGATGAAATAGTCGGTAAACAACACGGCGTAGAGCGGTGCGAAGACGGAGCCGATGAAGTAGAGAAAGTTTTCAAACTGCGCCAGCGGCGCCAGCAGGGCCAAAGCCACTCCGGCGATGCAGACGAGGATGGCGACTCTCTTTTCTCCGGCGCGCGGAAAAAGGTTGGTGCAGCTGATGCCGGCCGAAAAGACGTCGAGAAACGTGGTGGTTGTGGTGGAGAAAAAGACGACGAAGAGCGCGGGGATACCGAGTCCGGCGGCCATGAGGATCTGACCGATATCTGAGGTGCCGGAATAGAGCGCGGCGCCCAGACCGATGATAAACATGAAGGAGCTTCCGACGGTATAGCCGATCACGCCGACGGCGGTGCCCTGAATGGGCCGGCGGGCGGAGCGTGTGTAGTCGGCGATGAGCGGAAGCCACGAGAGGCTCATGGCGACGCTGAGCTCTACCCCGCCGCCGAAACTCATGGCACCTTCCGCCAGCGGACCCATGGCCGAGGCATCGCGGAAAATCACGAATCCGAGCACGACACAGAAGATGAAGAGCAGGCTGACGACGACGGCGTTTATTTTCGCCAGGTTTTTGAGGCCGACGGCAATCCAGAAACAGATGAAGAGGCCGATGCCGATGCTCCACAGCGGCGGGTTGCTGTATGCAAAGAGCTGCGTTGCGGCTTCGTCGAAGACCGCCGCGCCGCTGGCAATCATGATGGCGGTCCATCCGAGAAGCTGAATGATGTTCAGCAGTGAAAATCCGTAGGACCCGTATATTCCGAACGAGAGCCGGGTGGATTCCATCGAGGTGAGGTTTTTCTGCGCACCGATCACCCCGGCGAGAAACAGGATCAGTGCTCCGATGAGGTGGCCGATCAGAACGGTGACGATGCCTTTGGCCAGCCCCAGCGGCGCGAGGAACGAGCCGGTCAGGATTTCCGCGATGGAGACGGCGGCGCCGAACCAGATGCCGAGCAGGTTGACGGAGGATAATTTCGGGGTGTCAGTGGACATATTGTTCTGCCTTCTTTTTAATCGTCTTCTATTTCAGCCTGCGGCGGTAACGGTCGTAAAAATGATGTACGGGGGCGCAGCCTTTTTCCCCGATCAAAAGCGTGACAGTTGGCGGCGGGGTCGTTCATTTCAGCGAAATCAACACGACGCGCTTCCCCGCCGTTAAAAGCGATGATAGGTAAGAGTTAGCCGGAAGATTGTCAACCGCATTCAGTCCCGCTGCCGGATTTGAAACGCTGGAAATTTTACCCGTATGAAGAACGGCACCGCGGGCGGGCAGCGGTGCGAACAGGTGGTGCGCAGAACGGCGCTTCGGCTGAAACCGGCCGGCCCGGAAAAGAGCGGCGTGATCGTCCGCACGCTGAAAGGAGAGCAAACGGAATGCGCTGCGCCTGTTTCGGCTTTAAAAATATTTGAGCGCAGGCTTGAACCCCCGCGCCGCCTTTCGTATTTTGCGCGATTGATTTCGCAATAACTGTAACAAGGAGAGACTGAAATGGCTGAAGAAACCATGCAATTCAAGACGGAGCTGGAGCAGCTGCTGCATCTCATTACCCACTCCCTCTATTCCCACCGCGAGGTGTTCCTGCGCGAGCTGATTTCCAACGCGGCGGACGCCATCGACAAGGTGCGCTTCGAGGGCCTGAATAACGAAGAAATCCTTGAAGGGCATTCCGACTGGAAAATCACACTCAAGGCCGATGAAGAGGCCAAAACCCTGACGATCAGCGACAACGGCATCGGCATGTCGCGCGAGCAGGTCATTGAAAACCTCGGCACCATCGCCCACTCCGGCACCAAGCAGTTCCTCGCCCGCGCCAAGGAAGCGGACCTGGAAAACAACCCGGAACTGATCGGCCAGTTCGGCGTCGGCTTCTACGCCTCCTTCATGGTGGCCGACGACGTCACCGTGGTTTCCAAGGCCCACGGCGAAGCGGCGGTTAAATGGGAATCCAAAGGCGTCGGCGAATTCACCCTCTCCGAAGCCGATAAAGAAGAGCGCGGCACCGAGATTACCCTGCACCTCAAAGACGACGCCCTGGAATACCTGAACGAGTGGACCATCAAATCCACCGTCAAAAAATTCTCCGACTTCCTCGAACATCCGGTCGTTCTGCTGACCACCAAAAAAGACGAAGAGACCGAAGTCGAAGAAGAGGTTGAAGAACAGGTCAACTCCCAGAAAGCGATCTGGCTGCGCCCGAAAAGCGAAATCACCGACGAGGAATACGGCGAGTTTTACAAACACATCTCGCACGACACCAACTCGCCGGCGGAAACCATCCACTACAACGCTGAAGGCGCCATCGAATTCAAAGCCCTGCTCTTCATCCCCGAACATAAACCGTTCGATATGATGATGAACAACGATCCGAAGTCGCACCTGAACCTCTACGTTCAGCGCGTCTTCATCGGCAACGATTTCGAAAACCTCCTGCCGAGCTACCTGCGCTTCGTGAAGGGTGTGGTCGATTCCTCCGACCTGCCGCTCAACGTGTCGCGCGAAATCCTGCAGGAAAATCCGATGCTGGATAAGATCCGTAAAAACCTGACGTCCCGCGTACTCAAAACGCTGGCGAACATGAAAAAGACGGACTACAAGGAATTCGAAATCTTCCACGAAAACTTCAGCACCCTCCTCAAGGAAGGCCTGCAGACCGACTGGGAAAACAAGGAAAAGATCGCCGACCTGCTGCTGTTTGAATCCACCAACAAGGAAGCCGGCGAAAAAACCTGCTTCGCCGACTACGTGGAAAACATGGCCGACGACCAGGAAGAGATTCTCTACCTCGCCGGCGAAAACCGCACCTCCATCGAAAACTCCCCCTACCTCGAAAAATTCAAGGCCGACGGACAGGAAGTCCTGTTGATTATCGATCCGATCGACGACTTCGTCATTCCGCAGCTGATGGAATACAAAGGCAAAAAACTCAAAGCCGTCAACAAAGGAGATATCGACGGCGATG
>JBFJYX010000354.1:0-3238 GCA_041622415.1 Pontiella sp. | reverse complement strand
GCGCCATCCGGCTGCGCAACTGGGATGAAGCGGCCAAGTACCTGCGTATTTTAAGTGAACTGATCCAGGAACGCTCTGATCCGCGTTATGACAAGATCAACAGCAAACTCCTGAACGTCGAACAGCATTTGAGGTAGTTCCAATGATTGGAAAATTTTTTAAAATGAAACGGTCCTTCGCCATTGCCCTGATGGGGCTCGCTCCGCTGCTTTTGCTGACGGGGTGCGAGATTGAAATGGCCGGCAAAGGCGCCATCTCGATTAACTCCGATCCCAAGGGGGCCGAGGTTTTTGTGAACGGCACCTCGCAGGGTACGGCCCCGCAGACGCTCTCCGGCCTGATGCCGGGTAACTATATCATCGAGCTGCGCAAAGAGGGCTTTGAGCGGAGCTATAAAAGCGTCAGCCTGCTCGAAGGGCAGGAGATGGACGTCACGCTGAACCTGAAGCCCATCACGGGGCTGCTGCTGGTGGATTCGAATCCGCAGAATGCGGATGTGATCATCGACGGAATTTCCAAGGGCAACACGCCGCTGCTGCTGACGGATCTGCCGCTGGGCGAGTACACCATTGAATTCCGCTCCCCGAAGCAGCTGCCGCGTACCATGAAAACGACGGTTGAAGACCGGACCCCGGTGCGGGTCTTTGCCGAGCTGGTGTCCAACACGGCGCAGCTGGATGTGACGTCGCAGCCCGACGGAGCGGAAGTGCGGATCAACGGCATTTATGCCGGGGACACGCCGATCCGCATCGAAGAGGTGCAGGCCGGCGAGGCGGACGTGAAAGTATCCAAACGCGGGTATAAATCCTATCAGGCCCGTATGACCTTCGAGGCCACCAAGCCGTATAAAATTGATGCCGAACTCGAAGCGCTGCCTTCGGGCCTGACGGTCATGACGACGCCCGAGGGGGCGAAGATCTTTGTGGACAACAAGGTGGTGGGCGAATCACCCATTACACTGGAAAACCTCAATGAGGGTCCGCACGAAGTCCGGGCGATGCTCGACGGCTATGACACGGCCACCAAAAATATCTATCTCGAGCCCGACATCAACGACAGTGTCGATTTCACGCTGGCCAAAAACAGCGGGACGCTCGTGATTGATACGGAGCCGGCCAATGTGCAGATCTACGTCGACGGCAAATTCCTGACCACCACCCAGCCGAAGGGCGGATCGGATTCGCTGTCGCAGCCGGTACGGATCACGCTGAAATCCGGCAATGACCATACCGTTCAGCTGGTGCGCGAAGGTTTTGTTTCCCGCACGACATCGGTGCAGGTGGAGGTGGATCAGATTGTGACGCGGCATGAAGTGCTGAAGCGCATCTTTGTTTATGACACCCAGATCACGACCGAAAGCGAAATCATCAAGTGCCGCATGGAGTACCGTCTGCCGAACGGCAATATCTACTATGAACGCTATCCGGGCGTATTTGATACCGCGCGGGCTGCGGATATCCGCGATGTGCAGCCGATCACGCTGGACGATGAGAGCAACCGCGAAGCCCGCCGCCTGATTGAGATGAACACCAGCGCGGTGCCGGCACCGTAGGTTTCCAACCTTTGGAAAGCCGCGATCCAGCCCCTGGAAATTTCCGGGGACTGGATTTTTTTTATTCCAGCACGAGCGCGTCGCCCGGCTGTAGGGGATCGAGCACGCCGGCCGCGGTTTCGAGCACCGCCCGGGTGCCGCGCGGGGCAAAGGCGAGCTGCCAGGGTTTGAGGCCGCGGGCGAGTTTCAGCACCCGCAGGTCGCGGTCCAGGAAGGCGGCATCGATGGAGAAGCGCATAAACCACATGTGAATGCTGCCGCACGGGCGGATCAGCATGCCGGTTTCGGCATCCAGTCCGCGCCGTCCGAGCAGGCCTTTCATGCGTTGCGGCGTGGTTTCCGCAACAATGACCGTTTCGACCACGGCGATTCCATCCTTCATCAAAATGCGTGACATGCCATGGAGAATCGGGAATCCTGCACCCTTAATTCAAGGATCAAATCATAGGTTTAGCATATGGCTTTAAAAAGCATGACCGGTTTCGGCGAGGGTGCCGCAACTGTTTCCGGAATCCGGGTGGCGGTGGAACTCAGTTCCGTGAACCGTAAACAGCTGGATATAAACATTAATCTGCCGCGGAATCTCATTACGCTCGATGCCCAGGTGCAGCGCAGCATCCGCGCCGAATTTTCCCGCGGGCGCGTCTCCGGCATTATCCGCGTGGATTCGCCGGACGGTTCCGACGGTTCCGTGATCGTGGACGCCAAACTGGCGGAGCAGTATGTGGAAGGCATCCGCAATGCCGCCGCCAAACTGGAGCTGCAGGACGACCTGAGCGCGGAAACCATCGCCCGGCTGCCCGGCGTGGTATCGGTTGAGCGGAATGAATCGGTGGCTGACCTGGCCGCGGATGCCCTGGACGCCGCGCTGGCCAAGGCACTCAAGGGGCTGGCTAAAATGCGGTCCACCGAAGGCCGGGCGCTGGAAAAAGACCTGCGGGAACGCGTCGCCCTGCTTGAAAGCTCGGTGAAGGAAATCCGTAAACTGGCCCCGACCGTGGTTTCCGGCTATCGGGAAAAGCTTTTCCAACGGTTGGAAGAAGCCGGTCTCGACGACCTGGCGTCGGATGAGCGTATCGTGAAAGAGGTGGCGCTGTTTGCCGACCGCTGCGATATCAGCGAAGAACTGACGCGCCTGAAAAGCCATATGGAGCAGGCCCGCAAGCTGCTGCGCTCAGCCGAGCCGGTCGGTCGCACCCTGGATTTTCTCTGCCAGGAGTTGTTCCGCGAAATCAATACGGTGGGGTCGAAGGCCAACGAAGTGGAGATCACCCGGCAGGTGGTGGCCTTCAAAACCGAGCTCGAACGCATTCGGGAACAGGTTCAGAATATTGAGTAGTACAGGAGTTGCACGTGGAAGAAAGTAAGCATGAACTGATTGAAACCGATTCGGCGCAGCCCCGTACCTCCCGGCCGTTGCTTGTGGTGGTGTCCGCCCCGTCGGGCTGCGGAAAAAGCACACTGTGCGACCGGCTGGTCGATGAATTTCCTAAAATCACCTATTCGGTTTCCTGCACCACCCGCCCTCCGCGGAGCGGGGAAGAGGATGGCGTCCAATATTTTTTCCTGTCGAAAAAGGAATTCAAGGAACGCAGCAAAAACGGCGAGTTCCTGGAGTGGGCCAAGGTGCACGGGAATTTTTACGGCACGCTTGAAGACACCGTTTTATTCGCCATGGAAGAGGGC
>JBFJYX010000353.1:0-3253 GCA_041622415.1 Pontiella sp. | reverse complement strand
CATTGAACGGGCCCTTGGTCAGGGCGCCTTCCGTACCGGCCCCGGTGGTGGACGGGGATTTGCCGGTCAGCGAGCAGATGAAGTCCATGAACAGTTCCGGCAGTTCCTGATAGTGGATCGGTCCGTATACGGCCAGCGGGCGGATGCCCGGTTCGGCCGGATTGTTGCGGCGTCCCGGCAGCACGGCGTTCACCGGAGTGAACAGCGGGTCGCCGGCCTTGATCTTGCGGAACAGGCGGGTGGACATCAGCGCGAGGTATTTCGGCATGCCGTCCACGAGGTCCGGGCGGGTCTGCAGGTAGCGCGGGTTCTTGGTCGGCTTGCCGTCCACGATGCGCGGGGACGCGGTATCGACGAAGAGCTGGTCTTCTTTTTTCGACCGGGCCGTTTTCTTGATCAGCTTCCGCATCGGTTTGGTGTACTGGTTGTACATCACCGAATGGTCCATAATGTCCTGCGCCTCGCTCTTGTGCAGCGGGGCAAAGTTGGAGAGGAAGTTGTTCGGTGCGGCCATATCGGCCTCGGCCTGCTTATCGAATCCGCGGTTGACGGCTTCGTCCGGGCGCTGGAAGAGGCGGGACTCGCAGTTTTCCACAATCTTCACGCTGCCGTAGGCGGCATAGTCCGGGTTCAGGTCGGTGAGCAGGGGAGTCGGCACCACGATCGACGCCGAAATATCGTCTTCCCACTGAATCTTTTCGGCCGGAATGAAGTCGGTCCGCAGCTTGGATGTGCGCCAGATGCCCTGGGTATCCATGCCGACGCGCAGATAGTTGCCTTTGATCTTCTTGCCGTCGAATTTCAGCTCGTGGCCTTTTTCGCCGTTGATGAAGTCGACGCTGAGGTGCGAGCGCCAGTCGTCGCCCCACTCGGGCTGGTAAAAGCGTTTAAGCAGGAAGACGAGGCCTTTGATGCGGTTCGAAACCGAGGCGAGCCACTCATTAAACTCGTCGGTATTTTCCTCGGAGGGGTTGAGCAGTTTGATCACGGAACCGAGGGAGCGTTCGTTTCCAAGGATCGGACGGGTTTTATGGCCCTCTTCGCGCGGCACTTTGAAGCGCGTGCTGTAGTCCTTGTCGAGGATTTCCTGAACGCGGTCCAGGTCCTTTTCGAAGTCGGCCACGAAGATGGACCCGGAGATCATGGCGTCGGTGAGCGACTTGGAGATCTCGGATTTACCGCCGCCGGAAACCGTGCAGGGTTTGTGGCAGAGTGTACCTTCGGCGACGGTGCCGACGAGGCGCCAGGTGCCGGCGGTTGCGCTCTGTTTCAGGGCGACGCGGTAGCCGGACGGATAAACAAATACCCGGTCTTCGAGCAGCTTCAGGCTCTGGACTTTACCGGACTGCGTCCAGGTTACGCTCTGGTCCGGAATGCTGAACTCCGCGGTTTCCGGCACAAAAAACACGTTCGGGTGTTCATTGTCGGTGGCGTAGCCTTCGGGATGGATCGTCACTTTGTCGCCCATCACGTGCATGACGTTGGCCAGGGTGTGGTTGAGGTGGGTGAGGGTGCCGTCCGGCGAGAACCGTTCGGCCAGGTTATACTGCGGAAGGGCCAGTGCGCCGCCGGCGTGCTCTTCTTCGCACAGACCGTAAAGGTTGGCGGCAAAGCCGATCTGGGTTTTGACCTCTTTTTTGCAGTAGCCGAAATAGTTGTCGGCAATGAGGGTGACCATCACGCCGTTTTCATCGCGAGCGGTTACTTTGAACGGGGTTCCGCCGTTGTAGAGTTCGTCCGGCGAAGCCCAGCACATGCCGTCGCGTTTCTGGCGCTCGGTGGCGTCGTCGACGTAGGGCAGGCCGAGGTCTTTTTTCTTCAGGCCGCAGATGTGCGGGGCAAGAATGACGCAGCCGGTGTAGCCGGTCCAGTTGTTCGGCTCGAGGGCGGCATCGTTTTCCGGCAGGTAGGGATCGCCGGCGTTGCCGAAGATGGATTCGACAAAGTCGAGGTTGCAGACAAAGTTGCCGGGAACGAAGAAGCGCACTTCCATATCTTTCTTCGGCAGGAAGCCGGGGACTTCCGGGCTGACCATCGGGCGCAGCAGCAGGGTGACGTGCGTGGCGGCCTTCTCGTCCTGTGCGGAAGTGAAGGGGAGTTCCATATGGTCCTTCGGCGGATTGAGGGCAATCTCCAGCAGCTTGGCATAGGTCTGTTTCGGCACTTCCAGTTTATCGGACGGAACCGGGAAGCCGCCTTCGCAGACGTGGAAGACGCCTTTGGTGGTGCGGCGGTCATGCTTCGGGTTGTGCAGGACGCCCTGGGTGATGCGGTAGGATTCCACGCCGTTGGCGATGAACTCATCCTTGTGCGGCGGGAGCGAAAGTTCGCGGGCCAGGCCGTGGCGGTCGAGGGTGAGGGTTTTGTTCGGCAGGGTGGGCACCGCGTCGCAGGCGTCTTTCAGGTATTCATTGAGGAAGTTCTGAATACGCTGGTCTACCGGGCAGAGGTAGTCGTGCAGGATGCGGTTCTTTTCTTTAATGTTGTTGATCAGGTCGAGCGCGATATCGAGCTCTTTCCCGTCGGTCTTTTCATAGATGGGCTGATCGAGCGCGGATAGTTTCAGGTTGATATAGGATATCAGCGACTTGCGGTGGCTTTTGGCGGACTGGTCCACCCCGATGCCTAATGATTTTTTTAAGTCTTTCATCTTCAGTCTCCGTTATAGAATGGGCAATCGGAAATGAAAAATAGGGGACGCCCCCCGATTTCCAAGCCTAATGCCGATTTATTATTTGCTTAAATGTCTTACGTAATTATCCGTCTAAAAAAGTTCCGCCGCGGGATTCCGTGTGTTTTCGGTTTTCCAGGCATTGGAAACCGTTCACGAAAACATGGACCATGCCTTCAGACAGCTGGTGCGGATCGGCATAGGTGGTTTTCTCTTTAATGGTGGCCGGATCGAACACGAGGATATCGGCGGCATAGCCTTCCTTCAGCAGGCCGCGGCGTTTCAGCCCGAACTGTTCCGCCGGCAGACCCGTCATCTTATAAACGGCCTCGGCAAGCGGGACGGTTTTCCCGTCCAGCGCCGCGCGCAGGAATTTGGTATGGCTGCCGTAGGCGCGCGGGTGCGGATGGTCGGTGCTGAGCGGTCCCCACGGGGCACGCATGGAGCCGTCGGAGCCGATGGAAACATACGGCTCGGCCAGCACGCGCCAGAGGTTGTCTTCCGACATGCTGAAAAATATGCCGCCGGTTTTGAGGTCGTCCTCGTCAATCAGGTACAGCAGAGCATCGACCGGATTCATCT
>JBFJYX010000352.1:0-3255 GCA_041622415.1 Pontiella sp. | reverse complement strand
GCCGCAATGGCTTTATCACCGCGCGACGCCTTCACCACGCGGTTGTGCCGGTTTTCCATCATCTGGAAATCGGCAATAATCAGCTCAGCCTCAATAATTTCAATATCGCGGACCGGGTCAACCGATCCGTCCACATGAACGACGTTGTCGTCATCAAAACAGCGGATGACCTGCAGGATCGCATCGGTTTCGCGGATATTGGTCAGGAATTTATTGCCCAGCCCTTCGCCCTGGCTGGCGCCTTTCACCAGGCCGGCAATATCCACAAAATCAACCGTGGCCGGCAGGATTTTCTGTGAACCCGCAATGGCGGCCAGTTTAGCCAGCCGCGGATCCGGCACCGGAACAACCGCTTTGTTCGGCTCGATGGTGCAGAACGGATAGTTTGCGCTCTCCGCATTCTGCTCGCGCGTGAGCGCATTAAAGATGGTCGACTTGCCTACATTCGGCAGCCCGACAATTCCGATACTCAGTCCCATAGTCTTTCTCCTGACAAGTGAAACGTGAGCCGCGAAATTCATCACGCCTCACGTTTTCACGGATCATGCAAAGTTTACTTTGCCGGTTTTTCAAAATCCATCAGCACGCCGCCCATAAAGTTGGCGCCGCCGTCAACAAAGATCGTCTGGCCGGTAATCTTCTTGGAATATTTACCCAGCATAAAGACGCAGGCATTGGCCACTTCCGCCTTGTCCTCCACCGTATCCCACGGCAGCGGACTGATCTCTTCCCAGGTTTTCGACAGATGCTCAAAATACGGAATCGAAGACGCCGCTTTCGTGGTCAGCGGACCGGCCGAAACCGCATTCACACGGATATAATCCTTACCCATGTTACGGGCCAGTGCGCGCACCAGTGCTTCCAGGGCCGCCTTGTTGACGCCCATCCAGTTGTAGTACGGGAACGGACGCGAACCTTCAAACGACAGCGTCACAATCGATCCGCCCTTTTTCATTTTCGGAGCGGCAAAGTGAGCCACCGTGGCCAGCGAGGCCGCGGAAATATGAAAGCCCTGCAGCACATCCTGCGTTGCTTCCGTATACATTTCCTCTGCGCCGAGGCAGGTTTTCGGGTTGGCATACCCGATCGAGTGCAGGACGCCGTCGATCTCGCCGACTTCTTCAAACAGTGCTTCCACTTCGGCATCGATCGTTACGTCGCAGTATTTGAAATTCATCGCGTCTTTCTCTTCCTGCGTCAGGTCTTTGCAGCCCCGGTCGAAAAAGATTTTTTTCATGCGCTCATTCTGGGCCGTCCAAACCACCTTGCCGCCCAGCTCTTCAATCAGCTTCCCCGTTGCATATGCGATGGAATCGGTATTCAGAATTCCCATCACCACATACGTGCTTCCTGGTTCAATCATAGTCTCAACACTCCTTTTCGTTAAAAGCGGCCAATAACCTATGTGATTTCGCCCCGTCATTGCAATCCATGAAACATCCCGAGTTCGGAGCCCGTAAATTCCTGCCCCTGGAAAACTTGAACATTTTCAGCCGGAAGAGTACATGCAGGGGCATGAGATACAGAACCGCTTTGCTCCTGTTTATATGCGCCTGCTCTGCAATGGCTTCAAAAAACGTGGCCTACATTCACGGCGATGTGGCCCAGGACGGAACTGTACCCTCGGGAGACGCCGCCCCCTACGATCAAATGCTGCTGACCGACACCGGAAACACGGGATGCTCGCAATTCAAGGCCCTGGTCGAAGCCCAGGGCTACACCATTTCCCAGCACTATGACCGGGCAACCACACTCGACGCCGCCTTTCTTGAACCGTTCGATGTCGTCATTTTCGGCCTCCACCAGAAAGTCTGGAGCACCGCGGAAAAAACAGATCTCGATGCCTGGATCCGCAACGGCGGCGGCATTCTGATGTACAGCGACTCCGCCGCCGGAGGCAAATACAACGTCGTAGGCATAAACAATCCCACCGGCCAAAACGCAGTAAACAACATTCTCTCCCCATACGGAATGGAAGTGACCGTCGACCAGGGCGGCGGGGTTCGCTCCTACTTCCCGGATGCCGGATCGCCCAATCCGATCATCTGGGACCAGCCGGTCTTCGAAGGCGAAGGCGTTTCCCCTGTTGCCGTCGACCCCGCCTCAAACGCCCGGATTCTGATTCCGCTCAACGACAGCAACAAATTCGGGGGCAGCAGTATGAATGCTCCGGGGACTGGCGGCATCACCATTTCAAATCCTGACTGGGCCGTAATTGCACTGAACCGGGTGGGCAAAGGGAACGTGATGGCGATCTTCGACCGCCAGCCCATGTGGAACAACGGACCCGGCTCCGATATCAACGAGGAGGACAACAAGGAAATCCTCCGCCGCATCGTCCGCTTCCTCGCCCGCGACTACGGGAATTCCAGCGACTGGATCAACCTCTCCGCCACCGGTCAACTCGAACTCACCTACCGCCAATGGGCCGGCGGAGCCGGAACCAACGGCATCAACTATGTGGCGAAAAACACCCGGATCGCCGTTGAGCATTCCGCCAACCTGTTTTCCAATGATTGGAAAACGGCGTCCAACCTCGTCGAACAGGTTTCGACCACACCGGAATCCTCCGAAACGGAATTCGTCACCGTCCGGCTGGTTCCGGAGGCCGGAACCGCAGCGGGGTATGCCCGGATTGCGATCACGCCCCAAACCAACAGCACACCAACCTCAGGCATTATAGCCGTCAATTGCGGCGGATCGTCTTACACCGGCACCGACGGAACGGTCTATCAGGCCGACACCTATTATGTCGGCGGACACACCGACACCTTCCCCGGCAACGCCGTCGCCAACACAACCGATGACCTGCTCTACAACTATGCCCGCTCCGGTTTCAGCGCCTACAATATCCCGCTGACCAACGGCAGCTACACCGTTACCCTGAAATTTGCGGAAACCTACTGGAACGCCGCCGGCAAGCGCGTATTCGACATGGCCCTCGAAGGCAGCCCGGTCATTGACGACCTCGACCTCTATGCCGCCGCACCCGGAAAATGGGTCGCGTACGACCTCCAGTTTCCCGTCACGGTAACCGACGGGCAATTGAACATCACCGCGTCAGCAAGCGTCAACAACGTCCTGCTGAACGCGATCGTGATCAGGCCGGACTAGGTATAGATCTCGGCATCCTGTTCCGCGAATTCCTGCGATTTTTCCTGCATGCCTTTTTCGATGGCCTCCTCTTCGGAGAGCCCCTGTTCGGCGGCATACTGGCGGACGTCTTCCGAAATCCGCATGGAGCAGAACTTCGGC